>CAMZNQ010000310.1 GCA_947313765.1 uncultured Sulfurovum sp. | reverse complement strand
AAAAAGTGAGGTTACCAATACTACTCCATTCTCTTTTGCAACTTCTCCCCAAAATTTTATATCCTCCTCCCAAGAGGAGGCATAATCAAAAAACTTCACATCTTCACTTTGACAAAAGTACTCATTTTGATGCAACTCCTGCATAACAACTAACTCTACTCCTCTTTTTGATGCCTCTTCAATACTCTTAACACTCTCTTTTACTGTTAACTTTTTACTTTTAAAATATCTCTGCTGAATCAATGCAACTTTCACTACAATCCTTTTTAATGTTATTTTAACATATTTTTTAATATTTAGAATTATATATATTTTTGCTTATTTTAATATGTTAAATAATATTTTAAGTTTATTCATGTTACTATTCATAATATAAAACATAAAAAAGGATTTAAAATGTTTGAACTTACTTTACGAGATAAAAAGTATCTACTTGTCGCTACTCTCTTTCTTGTTGTAGGTTGTGGAGAGGCTTCATCTAACTCTCCTACTCAAACATTAGGAGAAAATACCCATATAGAAGAAATAACAGTTTCTCAACAAGAGCTTTTAGATGCAATAAACAATGCTCGTTCAGTTGCAAGAGATTGTTATCCAGATGACCCAAGTCGTGGATTTATGGATGTTACACATCCTATAACATGGAACAGTGAGCTATACGCTTCTGCACTTGAACATGCTACTGGTTTGGCAGAGAGTAACACCTTTTCTCATGATGGTTCAGGAACTTCTTCAGACATTACAGGAGATGGGAAACCTAGTAAATTTTATGAGAGAATTATTGCAAATGGATATTCAAGATACTATACAGTAGGAGAGAATATAGCAGGTGGACAACAAGATTTAGAGCAGGTAATGAAAGAGTGGATAAAAAGCCCTGCTCACTGTACAAATATTATGAAAGATAGTTACAAAGAGATTGGTGTAGCTATTGTAACAAAAGAAGATAGTAAATATGGTATCTATTGGGTTCAAAACTTTGGAGCGAAAACTAAATAGAAGTTAGAATGGAATCTGCATTGTAGAACAGTGCAAAGAACCACCCTCTTCTATTAATCTTGAAGACTCCACAGGAATTATCTCTTTATCTCTAAAAAAATCTTTAAATATTTTATGAACTATCTTATCCTCTTTAATACTATAGGTTGGATATATTAATGTACCATTTGTAATTAAAAAATTAGCATAGGTAGCAGGTAGACGATTACCCTCTTCATCAAATTTAGCAGAAACCATAGGTAATGGAATTAGATTATATTTTTTATTTTCAAAAGTTCTAAACCTATTTAACTCCTCTTCCATCTTTTGAAGCTCCTCATAGTGTTCATCTTCAGCATCTTGACATTGTACATACACAATAGTATTTTCACTTACAAACCGTGCTAAAGTGTCAATATGGCTATCGGTATCGTCCCCTGCCAAATATCCATGCTCCAACCAAAGCACCCTTTTAGCTCCA
>CAMZNQ010000309.1 GCA_947313765.1 uncultured Sulfurovum sp. | reverse complement strand
ATTGAAGATGATAATTGTGAAATAGTTGTTGGTAAAACAGAAAAGTACTTCTTGGATAAAGATAATCCAAGATGTGAAATTATTATTAAACAAGTAAATTATTAAATATGAATTTTGGAGAAGCAATTAAGGCTTTAAACTAATTCTGGTGAGAATAGCGAGGTAGAGTAATGGTAACTTTCTAGGCTCATAACCTGGTGATGGTGGTTCGATTCCACCCCTCGCAACTAAATAAAATTAATGAAACCTAGTAACAGTAAACGAGTAAGAACAAGAGAGGGTAAATGGTTAGATACCAGCTTCTTTTCAGAAGAAGCTCTCTTCTATGAGAAACATGGATATTATACTAATGAAACTTGGGGGAGTATTGGTTGGAGAAAATACTGGCAAACACAATTAGATAGGTGTATTAATGGTTATAAAGTTGGTCATGAAAAGATTACTGGACATCATTATTTCTACTTAAATTTCACCCAACTTCAAAGGGAAGTTAAAGATCCTAAAACTAATAGGGTTAAAAAGGAAAGAGGGTTCCCTTATTTTAGAGATGGGGATTATGATTTCTTTTGGGCATTTGAAATAGCTCATAAAGGAATATCACCTAAAGAATTTAAAAAGCTTAAAACCTTTATCCAAATACCTGATGATCAATTAGGTGGAGGTAAGAACTTAGGAGTAGCTAAAAAAAGAAGATCTGGTTATACTATGAAAGCAGCAGCTATTGCTGCTAATACTTATAATACTATAAGAAATAGTACTGTTATAGTTGGAGCTTCTGATAATAAATACCTCACAAAAGGGGGTATAATGAGTCATACCTTAGAGAATCTAAACTTCTTAAACATGGCAACAGGTTGGAGGAAAAATAGAGAGGAAGTTAAAAAAAAGGATCATGTTAAATCTAGTTACTTTGAAATAATTGATGGAGTTAAAGTATCTAAAGGTTATAAATCTGAAATACTAGCAATTTCCTTTAATGATAATGAAGATGCTGCAAGAGGTAAGGAAGCTGACGTGATTCTATTAGATGAAGTAGGTTCATTTGATAACCTAATGAGTTCATTCTTAGCAACTGCTCCATCTGTTAAGTCTGGTGGACAACAGTTTGGAATAATCTTATATTTTGGTACAGGTTCTAAGATGGAAAGAGGTGCTGTGGATTTTGAGAAGATGTTTACAGATCCTTTAACTTATGATAGTCTAGCTTTTAATAATATATGGGATAAGGATTCTTCCCATACATATTGTGGATTTTTCCATCCAGCTTATATAAATAAAGAGGAATACACTGATTCCCAAGGTAATAGTGATATAAAAGGAGCTTTACAAAGTGAGATAGAAATTAGAGAAGCTAAAAAGCAAGGTAAATCTAGCAAAGCTTTTTTCTCTCATATGATGGAGTACCCTATCTACACTACTGATGTATTTAGTAGTACTCAAGCTTCTATCTTTAATGTTGTCAGATTAAGGGAGAGATTAAATTATGTTAAAAGAGAGGATAGGCAACTTTTAGCTGAAGTTGTTACTTTAATTGAGAAGGACGGT
>CAMZNQ010000308.1 GCA_947313765.1 uncultured Sulfurovum sp. | reverse complement strand
ATTTGTTTAATCTTTTATCAGCTTCTGCTAGCTTATCCCCAACATCTCTCACATTCTTCAAACTTTTCTCTGAAACTGTATCAAGAATGTGTTTCATTAATTGAGGAATAACTCCATTATGACTAAAAACTCCATTTGTAGTATCCATAAAATACATATCAAATAGGGTTAGTTCTGATAGTGGTTGCTGCATTAATTTAGCAACTGCTCCATCTTGCATTTCTCTCAAAGCTTTGGTACCTTGAGTTTTAGCTATCTCAACCAACATATTTTCACCCCTTTGAGAGATTAAAGCTTTTTTATCTTTACCAATCTTACCCCATTCAATTAATTTCTCAACTAATTTTGGATCTAGTTTTATATTTCTATCATCATCAAACATTTGTTTCTTAGTAAAAAGAATATGAGAATTTGCATTACTTCTACCTTCAAAATCAGAATAATCTACTTTACCTAACTCAATAAGGGTATCAGCTATATTACTAGCTAATATTTCATTTTCAGGTGTATAGTTCTCTATAAGGTCATTTAGGATTTCAACTTCTCTTTCTACAAAAGGAGCAATAATATTTACTTGGCTAACCTTAATCTTCTTACTTAACTTACTTACCTCCTTTTTAGCTTCCTCAATCTTTTTAACAAGTTGTTCATTTTCTTTCTTCAATTCTCTTCTTCTCTTAGATAATTTACTATCTACTATTGAATTTCCAGCTTGTTTGATAATAGAATCAATTTCATTCTTATTCTTTATATATTTCTTCCAAGAGAGAGAAATAAAGTTTTCTTTGAGAGAATGGAGCTTAACTATCTTTTTAGTTATTGTAGGGAATTTCTGTACAACCTTATTAGGACTCTCTAAACGCTTCGGAAAAGTTTTCTGGATATAGAACCCTTCTTTTGTAGGAATCTTGCTGAAATCGCTCTCTATGCCCTTATATGGAAGATTCTCCTTATAGAATATTCCTCTGTTAGCATCTACACGTAAAAAGAACTCTCTATTAAATAAAACCTTCTTACCAAGCTTATCCTCATAGATTGGGTTTACACTATCTGGAATAGTGGGGAAGATTCTTTTAGCATGGAGCTTATAAGTTTTAACAGTTTTCCTAAACTCATTTAAATCTAGAATATTATTATATTTATCTGCAATCTTATTTTGAATAAGATAGTTTCTAGCTTTAGCTTTACTTGTAGTAAATTTATTACAACCCATTTTCCTTTTTATATTTTTTAATTATAGCACAAACTTCATAATTCTCAGTTTCCTCACATTCTTTGTTGAGTGAATCTAGTACTTCAATAAATTCATCTCTTGGAAGAAAATCTGCTGAATCAAACCATTCAAATAACTCATCTTCAGTAAAATAATCTACTTCAATAAATTTACCATCTTCAATTTCTATGATGGTTGTTAATAGTGGTTGTTGTTTTAGAATAGACATAATTTTTTAGTGTTTTTATTTTCTAGAAATCCTATATACCCTTTATAATATTTTTCTAAAGTAATTTCTTCTCCTTCTCTATAATATTTACCATCTAGTTTATTATATGTAGCACTCCAAACTTCAAACTCTTTTGGAAGTATATATTCATTCTCTTCTTTAAAGAAAATTTTCTTATTTATATTATGTTTTCTTTTACTTGATATAAATTTATAAGATGTTTCAGGATTAATGTCATTTATTAACCTAGTTTGGAGATTTACAATCTTCTTACTTTTATCACTGAAATCTACTGTAACAATAGGTGTATTCTTTTCATCTATTTTAAGTTCTTCAAAATGAGAATAAACTACATCCCTATATTTATTTTTTAAATCCTCTACACTCTTATACTTATTTTTTAAATCCTCTCCACTTAAAGTAGTATCATTCTTAAAAGACATTTCTCTTATTTTTTTAAAGAGGTCATCTCTAAGATAAGTATTATTATTAGGAAGATAATAGCTTGTATACCTATCTAAATTTGCTGAACTGTACATATCTGTTGAAATATCATTTAAAACAGATTCTTTTATCTTATCAAGTTTTTTGTTATACTCTTTAACTTTATTAGGGTTTGTTGTAAAAATAAACTGTTTAGAGAAATCTTTATCCATCTTATTAATTTCATCAATTATACTTCTATTACTTAAAGTAAAAACATCCTCAATTCCAATTTGATAAAGTAGGTTTTTTTGAAATAAATTAAGTCTTTTATTGTCTTCTAAATCACTTATAATTTCTTCAATTTGAGCACTTTTAATAAGACCTAAATTATTATCCCTTATAGATCCAATAATTAACTCTTGATCATTTAGTTGTTGTAATTCATTTTTAAGAGTTTTAACAGTTTTTTTGGATAACGTTGGAGTGAATACATCTTCATTTACTTCAGCTATTTCACCGTATTTTTCATCAAGTTCTTTAT
>CAMZNQ010000307.1 GCA_947313765.1 uncultured Sulfurovum sp. | reverse complement strand
TTTTTTTTTTTTTTTTTTAATTCTGGTTTCTTGTGTGTCTTTTTATTTGTTGTATTTAAATCATTATTTTTAGTTCTAGTTGTTGTACCAAACCCTGGCATTGTAATGGCAATAATATCTTTACTATCCCAATTCATAATCTCAAATGCTTTATGGGTAGAGAGTAGGGCAAGGGTGGAGTCCAATCCACCAGAGATTCCAATAATAGCTTTTTTAATATTTGCATGACTCATTCTTTTAATAAGTGCATGTGCTTGAATATTTACTATCTCTCTGCAACGATGCTCTTTTTCTTGGTAAATAGATGGAACAAAAGGGTGTGGATTGATAAATCGTTTTAATTTTTCTATATGAACTAATGGTTTAATAGTAATAGTTCTAAAATCTGTTGTAATTTCATCGGAATAGGTAGATTCAGAAAGACGTTGCCAATTCATTCTTTGTAAATCTATATCTGCTGTAATGATATTTGAATTCATATCACAGCGTTGGTTCTTAATAAGAGTAGAACCGTATTCGGCAATAATGGAATGCCCTCCAAATACTGTATCGGTTGTAGACTCTCCAACACCTGAGGAGGCATAAACATAAGCACCCATACATCTGGCACTCTGTGTTCTTACCAACTCTTCACGATATTCTGCTTTTCCTATGAGTTCATTACTTGCAGATAGATTAAAAATTAGATTTGCCCCATTAATGGACATCTGATTTGAAGGAGGAATTATTGCCCATAAATCTTCACATATCTCCACTCCAAATGTCATCTCTTGATTATCACAAAATAGTAAATCTACTCCAAAAGGTACTCTTTTTCCTAATATAACAGTGCTTTTATCTTTTATGTTACGTCCTGAAATAAAGTGACGTTTCTCATAAAACTCTTTTTTATTTGGAATATATGTTTTAGGAACAACTCCTAAAATATCTCCATTTTGAATAACAATAGCTGTATTATAGAGCCTATTATTATCTTTTAGTACCATACCTAAGATAGCAATAGTTGAGATATTTTTACTTTTTTCTAAGATATATTTTAAGGAACTATTCTGTTTCTCTAAAAGTGTTTGATTGAAAAAAATATCAGAAGCTGTATAGCCTGTTAATGTCAGTTCAGAAAAAAGTACAACAGAGACATTTTGATGATTGGCTTTTTCTAATAGAGATAATATATTTAGACTATTCTTTTTGGGATTAGCAATAGTTGTTTTAATGACAGCAGAAGCCACTCTGTAAAATCCATGCATAACTATCCTTTTTAACTTATGTTTTAATAAAAAAGGTATTTTAGCAGAAAATTATCTATTAAAAATTATTATTTTAGATAAAAAATTTTATTTAAATATTTTATTTCTTTGGGAGATACTACAGTGATTTTATCCCATAACAGTTTAGTGTAAATTTTACCTTTATCAATGGTATATTTACCTTTTTTAGGAAATGATTGTCCCCATGACTGTTTTTTCTTTAAAATATCTAATAAGTTTGAAGATGTAAGTTCAGAACTACTCAACTTAGAAGTTCTATTAGTATATAGATAGTGATAGCTTCCACTCTTTGTTAAGATTAAAAAGTGGTATGAGTCTCCAATTCTGTCGCTTCTATAAACTTTATCATACATAGGTTTTGGTTCATTTATAGTTGATGCATTTAATGTACTATTTAAAAACAGTAGATAAAAACTTAACAACTTTAATACTATTAGTAGAGTTTTCATCTAAAAAGTATAACATAGATTTTGATAAAAAAATCACTTAATTTAAAAAATAAATCAAATCAATAGCTTAAGTTGTTTTTTATAGTTAACTGCTATTTTTCATTATCCTCTATAGGTTTATATTTAAATATTAAAAAACATAATGAAACTATTTAAGCTCTGGTGATGGTGCTCCAAAGTAAAAACCTTGTGAGTAGTCTGCTCCTAAATCTTTGACAATTTCATATATCTCTTTACTAGATACATACTCTGTAATAGTTTTTCTTCCTAATTTTTTTGAAAATGATATAATCGCTTCTGTAATAATACGAGCATTTTTATCTGTAGCAATATTTTTAATTAGGCTACCATCTATTTTTATGAAATCAGCATCTATGCCTATAATATGTTCAAAATTAGCATATCCAGAACCAAAGTCATCAATTGCAATTTTTACACCATATCCTTTAACACATTTAATAAAGTTATTAATTATTTTATAGTCATCTACCTCTTCTGATTCTACTATTTCAAATATTATATTATGTTTATTTGGATAATTTGATAATTTTTTACAAATATAAGAGCTTATCTCTTTTGATAAAATATCTTCAATAGTTAGATTAATTGAAAATTGGTAATCTGGTAAGTTTTCAAACTTTTTAAATGCTTTATCAATAACAATTTTTGTTATTTGAGGATATAGTTTTGCTTTTTGTGCTATCTCTAAAAATGTATATGTAGATACTGGATTCCCATTTCTATCTAACATTCTAACTAATGTCTCATATTTTACTATCTTTTGAGTTTGATTATCTAGTATTGGTTGAAAATAGGTTACAACTCTATCTTCATCTATTGCCTCTTTTATTTTTCTAATCCACTCAATATTTTGTGCATAATCTTCACTTTTGCTCATGCTATGGTCAAAGAATAGAAATTTCTTATGCTCTTGTTGTGCTTTTTTTCTAGCAATATTAGAGTATAAGATAAGTTTTTGGTAGTTATCATGAGCATAATAACTAGCTGCACCACTTGTAATAGATATGGATATACGGTTTTGGTCTTTTAGTGTTATGGAAGATATCTCTTCTTCAATATCTTCTATAAGATTTTCAAAAAATAGTTTAAAATTTGTATTTGATAGATTATCTTCTTGGAAAAGCATAATAAACTGGTCTGCTTGAAGTTTATATAGTTTAAACTCTTTACTTTTTTTCATTTGTTGTAGTCTATCAGATATATTAATAAGAACATCATCCCCAATAGAAGAGCCATAAAAGTCATTAAACCCAGAAAAATTATCAATATTTAAGTAGAATATAATAGGTTTATTTGCATGTTTTAAATCATGTATTAATTGATTTCGATTTGGTAAACCTGTCAATAGGTCGGTTCTCTGTTTTCTAATCTCCTCTTTACTCTCTTCAAGCTCTGTAATGTTGTGTCTAACAGCAACATATTCAATAATATTACCATCTCTATCTAAAATAGGTAATATGGTTGCATTAACTATGTAGTGACCTCCATCTTTTTTTCTATTTTTAATAGTACCTTTCCAAATATCTTTTTTCTTAATTGTACTCCACATATTTTTGAAGATTTCTTTTGGCATATCTGGATGTCTAACAATATTGTGTGAACGTCCTATCAGCTCCTCTTCAGTATAGCCAGATACTGTACAAAACATATTATTAACATAGGTAATAATCCCTTTTGTATTAGTCTTTGATACAATACTTGAATGGTCAATAGCTGTTTTATATACATCAAGAAAAGAGATATTTTGAGTTAATTTTTCACTCATTGTGTTAAATGCTATAAGCGCATCTCCTATCTCATCTTTTCTATCAACTTTTAGTTTAATTTTTGTCTGTCCAGATGAAATCATGTCTGACGCATCTTGTAGTTGTTTTAAGTTTTTTGTAATAGATAGATAGAATGCAATAAATATATAAAAAGCGATAGCTAAAATAACTAAAAATATAAATGCGAAAGACAAAAGTTTATTATTTAAATTTAATTTTAGTTCGTTGATAGTGGTTTTATATGTATATATATATCTTGAATATAGTTCATCTTGTGTCTCAATAGACTCAATAAACTTCTTTTTAAACTCTTTATTATCGAAACTGAATTCACTATTTTCAATTATCTTCTTATCTATCTTTTCTAGTAATATGTTTAAAATATGATTTACGGATGTAGTTTGTCTCTGTAAAACAGGATAGTTAGTTAGTTTACTTAAGAGATTTGTATCGTTAAGAGTTATCTTTAATGCTCTTAAATTTCTTGACATTAATAGTAATTCTCTCTTCTCTTCTGTGCTTAACTCTTTATTGAATATTTTGCTAGAGGTATCTTCTAATTGTTTAGATAGCTCATATAGACGTAAAAGTCTATCTTGTAACATATCTGCAAGATAGTTAACTCTTAAATCTTTACTTCTTCTAAATGTTGTTTTTTCAGATATTTGTATAATTGTTTTTATAAGTCTATCTATAATCTCTTCATATATTTTAAAATGTTTTTCACTAAACAGTTTTCTATCTAATTTATCAATCTCTATAACATTAAAAAGTGAAATAGCTCTATTGAAGTTTTGATTTGATGTTAACATATTTAAATGTATTTTATCGAAATTCATAATATCAGGTTTCTGTTTTGTATAGAGCTTATCCTCTTGTTCAACTATCTCATCTTTTAAATTACTATCTCCATTTAAATATTTTTTAGTAAGAGAGCGATGAACCTGTACTGTTTTAATAAAATTATTAATAGTCTCTATATACTTTAAACCAACAAGTTGATTGTTATAGTTACGGCTTCTTTCTATATAGTCATTAATGATAGTTTTTGATGGTAAAAGCAGAAGTATAAATAGTATAGATATAGAACTAATTATTTTATTTTTAAATGATAATTTACTCATAATATAAAGTGCTGGGGAGAGAAATTTTTTAAAAGACATGTATGCACCTATGTTTTTAAACATATTATACCATAAAAAACAATATAAACTAATATTTTTCCTTAAAAAAGAGTTTTTTTCTTAAAATGTGTTTTTTACTCTCATATTTAAATATGAGAGAGTAGTAAAAATTAGTTTTTAGATGCTACAACTTCAATAGAGATAATGTCATCATTTTGTTCAATAGAGTCAAGTACATTAAAACTATCAGAATCATCTAACTCTATTGCACCAAATACAGTATGGACACCATCTAAATGAGGCGTTGGTACAAAAGTGATGAAAAATTGACTTCCACCAGTGTTTGGTCCTGCGTGTGCCATAGATAGTGTTCCTCTTCTATGTGCTTCATGACTTGTATCTGTTTCACAATCAATTGACCAATCTGGTCCACCTGTTCCTGCCATTCCTCTTGCACCATCTCTTGTATTTGGACAACCACCTTGAGCCATGAATCCTGCAATTACTCTGTGAAATTTTAATCCGTTATAAAATTCTATTTCTGATAAGTGTGCAAAGTTTGCTACTGTATTTGGGGCATCTTGTGTATATAGTTTAATCCAAATTGTTCCTTTTGATGTGTTAACCTTAGCGTAATTATAACTATCCATTATCTCTTGTGCTATATCATATCTTTTTGACATGTAAATCCTTATTTTGTATATTTTGGGTAGAATTATAGCCATTTTAATTAAAGAGAGAATTAGTATGAAATTATGTGTAGCATTGGATTTACCATCGGCAAAAGAGAATTTAGAGTTAGCAGAGTCATTAAAGAGTTATGATAATATTTGGATGAAAGTTGGTTTTAGAGCCTATATACGAGATGGAAAGCCATTTATTGAGGCATTGAAAAAGATTAATCAAAATTTTAAGATATTTTTAGATATGAAACTTTATGATATTCCTAATACAATGGCAGATGCTTCTGAAGAGATAGCTAAACTTGGCGTAGATATGTTCAATATCCATGCCTCATCAGGAGCTGTTGCGATGAAAACAGTTATGAAGAGATTATCTACTTATGAGAATCGCCCTTTAGTTTTGGCTGTAACAGCATTAACATCTTTTGATGAAGATAGTTTTTCATCTATTTATGGAGAATCTATTGGAGAGAAAGCTAAAGAGTTTGCAAAAATGAGTTATGAGAATGGTTTAGATGGAGTTGTCTGTAGTGCTTTTGAGAGTCGTGCAATTAAAGAAGCTACTTCAGATAGTTTTTTAACACTTTGTCCTGCCATTAGACCTTTTGGAGAGGATGCAGAAGACCAACAGCGAGTAGCAACTTTAGAGTTAGCTAAAAAAGAGATGGTTGATTTTCCTGTAATTGGTCGCCCTATATATAGAGATATTAATCCAAAAGAGAAAGTTAAAAGGATTCTTGAGGCTATTTAAGCCTTATTGTTGTTATGATAATGCCTAATATTAGTAAACTTGCTATTAACTCATATCCAACAACCCAAGAGAAGGCAAAAGATGTTTCTAAGTTATTATGAATATTTAAATTAATTTTTATAACTGCTATAAAGAGTAAAAGAGTACCTATTAGATAAGGTATCGTAATGAATAATCCTGTGAATACAATAGTAGCTAATCCATCTGGAAGATTTATTATATCTCTTATATATATTTTTTTATTTAGAAATTCTCTACTTGTCTCTTTTTTCTTTTACTCCTCTTTTCTTCTTTTTAACGCTCTATCTTTTCTATCATTTTTAACAGCAATACGATATGGGTCACTTGTTGCAATCATTAACTTAATCCTTTAATTAAAATATTTAATATTATATTAAGTATTCTATTAAATTAAGTTGTAATATACAATTAGATAGAATCCAAAATATAAAAACTAGGTTTACTATTGAAAACACTTACTATTATTGACACTTTTGGCTTCTTTTTTCGCTCTTATTTTGCACTCCCTCCACTTAAAAACTCAGAAGGTTTTCCTACGGGATTATTGACAGGTTTTATAAATTTAGTTGATGGACTTCGTCGTGACCACAATACAGACTACATTGTTTTTGCTTTAGACTCTAAAGGAGATACATTTAGAAATAAGATATATCCAGAGTATAAAGCCAACAGAGATGCACCACCAGAAGATTTGGTAAAACAGCTTCCCATAGCCATAGATTGGATAAGAGAGATGGGATTTGCACATTTGGCTAAAGATGGTTTTGAAGCAGATGATATTATCTCAACTTTAGCTAAATATGGAAAAGAGCAAGGATTAAAGGTAAGAATAGTCTCTCATGATAAAGATTTATATCAGATGATAGAAGATGGTAGAGTTGTTATGTATGACTCTATAGGTAAAAAAGAGATAACAGAAGAGGATTGTTTTAAAAAGTTTGGAGTATATCCAAAAGATTTTATCAACTTTCAAGCCATTGTTGGAGATAGTTCAGATAATGTCCCAGGTGTTAAGGGGATAGGGAAGGTTGGTGCAAGTAAACTTATTAATAAATATCAGACCTTAGAAGCTATATATGAAGATATAGAAAATGCAGGTACAGCAAACATTCAAAAAAAGCTTTTAGAGAGTAAAGAGAGTGCTTTTCTCTCAAGAGAGCTTGTAACCATGAAGCAAGATGTTTTTAAAGATTTTGATTTAGAGAGTTTTACTTTTGAAGATAAGAATTATGTAGCTTGTCTCATAGATGATTTTGAACGATTTGAGATGAAACAGGCAATTAAAAAAGCAAGATTAGATATAACAGATATCGAGGAAGAAGATAATAATAGTTTAACTTTTGAGGCAATCACTCTTGATACAAAAGAGAATCTTTTTGAAGTTATCAATACCATTACTCCTCAAACTTTAGTTGCGTTTGACACCGAAACAATGGGACTTGATACTAAAAAAGATAAAATGGTTGGTTTCTCTTTCTCTTTAGATAGTAAAAAGGCATATTATGTTCCCATCTCTCACTCATATTTAGGGGTAACAGAACAGATTAATATGGATGATGCTTTAAGTGCAATAGATACCATATTAAAAGCAAAAGTAATAGGTCAAAATCTAAAATTTGACCTCTCTCTTCTCTATTTTCAATATAATATGAAAAAGATAGTACCATTTGCAGATACCATGATTATGGCATGGCTTTTAAATTCAGGTACAAAAGTAGGATTGGACTACTTAGCTAAGAAATTCTTTGACTATAAGATGAAACCCTTTAAAGAGGTTGTTAAAAAAGGTGATAGTTTTGCCTCTGTTGACATAGAGTTAGCTACCTTTTATGCAGGAGAGGATGCTTGGATGACATTTATGCTATATAAAAAGCTAGATAGAACTTTAGATTTATCCTCTTTAACACATCTAAAAGATGAAGCACTTAAGGTTGAATATCCATTTATCAATATCTTAATAGGAATGGAACAGAGGGGAATCAAGGTTAATATCTCAAAATTAAACATATTAAAAGATAAGCTAACTAAAGAGTTAAATATATTGACAGATGAGATATATGGACTAGCAGGTAGTGAATTTAATATAAAATCTACTCAACAGTTAGGAAATATACTCTTTTCTAATTTAGGTCTAAAGGGTGGAAAGAGAACAAAAACAGGATATAGTACAAATGAGAAGGTTTTAAGTTCTCTGAAAAATGAGCATGAGATTATTCCTAAAATTTTAGAATATAGAACACTCCAAAAGATGCTTTCTACCTATGCTCAACCACTATTGAAACTGGCTAAAGAGGATAAGAATAATAGAATATATACCTCTTTTATACAGACAGGAACAGCGACAGGACGATTGAGTTCAAAAGAGCCAAACCTACAAAATATTCCAGTACGTTCTCCATTAGGTAGAACTGTTCGTGATGCTTTTGTAGCTAAAGAGGGATATAGACTCTTAAGCATAGATTACTCACAAATAGAGCTTAGACTTCTAGCTCACTTCTCTAAAGATAAGGCACTTTTAGATGCTTTCAATAATGGAATAGATATTCACATGGCAACGGCTATTAAACTATTTGGAGAAGAGGAGGCATCTGTTAAAAGAAGCTATGCAAAATCGGTAAATTTTGGTATTCTCTATGGAATGGGAGCAAAAAAACTATCTGAAGAGTTAGGCATTACAGTTAAAGAGGCAAAAGAGATTATTGTAGCTTACTTTAAAAACTTTCCAACAGTTAAAGGCTTTTTAGAGAAGATACAAGATGATGTTAAGAAGATAGGTTATGTAGAGACTATTCTAAAAAGAAGACGTTTTTTTGATTATAAAAATGCTACAGGTATGCAGAAATCATCTTTTATGAGAGAGTCTGTTAACACAATTTTTCAAGGCTCTGCAGCAGATTTAATTAAACTCTCTATGTTAGAGATAGATATATATTTAAATAGAGAAGAGATAGATGGATATATGCTACTTCAAATTCATGATGAACTTATTTTTGAGATTAGAGAAGATATTGTTGATGAGGTATCTGCAAAGTTAAAAGAGATAATGGAAAATATTATGACTTTAGATACACCTTTAGAGTGTTCTGTATCCATTGGATACTCTTGGGGAGAGTTAAATTGACAGAAGATTATATTACAGGTAGATTTGGATAATAGAATGTTTACCTAAATTTAGCGTAAAGCCCCTAGCTTCAGCTATGTGGATATAAGCGTACTTTAATCGAAAGAATTGTAAAATTTGAATAGAATAACATTTTTTGTTTTTCTATGTTCTTTAAAATTCTTAAAATATGTGGTTGAGAATAGAATAATCTTGTATTCTCATAAAATTTTAACAAGTTT
>CAMZNQ010000306.1 GCA_947313765.1 uncultured Sulfurovum sp. | reverse complement strand
TCTCCTCATATTGTAGATACAACTCAATTGATGTGGAAAATTTTAGATGAGGGTAAAGATGTTCTTCTTGAAGGTGCGCAAGGGACAATGTTAGATATTGACCATGGAACATACCCTTATGTAACCTCTTCTACTACTGTATCTGCTGGTGCTTGTTCAGGTTTAGGGATTAATCCTAAAGATTTGGGAAAAGTGACAGGAATAGCAAAAGCATATTGTACTCGTGTTGGAAATGGGCCTTTTCCAAGTGAAGATTTGGGAGAAGAGGGAGAGAAACTTCGTAAAAATGGAAATGAGTTTGGAACAACAACAGGAAGACCAAGAAGATGTGGTTGGTTTGATGCTGTTGCGATGAGACATGCTGTTAGAGTAAATGGTGTTGACCAAGTGGCACTAATGAAGCTTGATGTTCTTGATGGATTTGATGAGGTAAAAGTTTGTGTGGCTTATGAGATTGAGGGAGAAGAGATTGATTATGTACCCTATGACCTTGATGATGCAAAACCTATATACAAAACATTTCCATGTTGGGAGAAGACAGAGGGGTGTAGAACTTTTGACTCACTACCAGAGAATGCAAAAAACTATATTGAAGCACTTGAAGAGATGATTGGCACAAAAATAGCCATTATCTCTACAAGTCCTGATAGAGATGATACAATTATTCGTTAAGGAGAGTAGATGAGATTAAAAGCAAAACAGACAGGCTATGTAGCCTCTAAAATTGGTATTGATTTAGCAAATGCTCCATTTATCTCCATGCCAAAAGGTAAAGAGGTTGTTGTTCAAGTATGCAAAGATATTATTGATGAAAACCTTGCAAAAGAGAAAAAACTTGATGCAAAAGTTGAAGAGATGATTGATGCAAACTATGATGAGATAGAGATTCAACAGGTAAAAGAGCGTGAACTCTTCTTTATGATAAAAAAACGGTTAGCTCCTCAATATGATATTATCATGAATTATGATGACCGTTACAATGAGCTATCTCACACTATCTTAGATGAGCTATATGAGAACTATCTTTTAGAGTATGATGTAAATGATAATCAGGTAAGAAACATCATATTTAAAGCTTTTAAATCATTCTCTGATGCTTATGATAAGATTGATGATACTGTTTATGAAAAGATTAAAAGTATGAAAAAAACCTATATTGCAGGTTCTGTTGAGTATGAGTTAATCTATGAACGTCTATATGAAGAAGAGTTAAGAAGAAGAGGAATGTTATAATGAAAAAGATTTCTATCTATTTAGAAAATGGGACTCTGTTAGAGGCAAAAAGTTTTGGAGCAGAGGGAACATCAGTTGGAGAGGTTGTTTTTAACACTTCTTTAACAGGATACCAAGAGATTGTAACCGACCCCTCCTATGCAGGTCAATTTGTAACATTTACCACACCTGAAATAGGTAATGTTGGGTGTAATGCCCAAGATATGGAGAGTAAAGGTGCATATTGTAAAGGCATTATTGTACGTTCATACCAATCACGCCCATCTAACTTCAGATGTGAAGAGACACTAGCAGAGCTTCTTGTACGATATGGTATCTTAGGAATAACAGAGATAGATACAAGATACTTAACCAAGATGCTTAGAAGTGAGGGTTCTATGATGATGGTAGCCTCTACAGATATTCATAATGTTGAAGAACTAAAAAAGATATTGGACTCAACACCACGGATAGAAGAGATAAACTACATAGAAGAGGTTAGTACCAAAGAGCCATATATTCATGATAAATCACGATTTAATATTAAAACATTTGAGTATGACAAACCAGATACATCAAAAAAGATTATTGCTTTAGATTTTGGAATTAAAAGAAATATCTTAAATGAGTTAACTTATGCAGGAATGGAGGTAGAGGTTGTTCCAAACAGCATTGAGGCATCTACCATCATAGAGAGATTTAAATCAAAAGAGATAGATGGCGTATTTCTCTCAAATGGGCCAGGTGACCCACTCATCTTAACAGCAGAACAAGAGAAGATTAGAGAGTTAATCTCTGCTAAAATCCCTATGTTTGGAATCTGCCTTGGGCATCAACTACTATCAATCGCACATGGATATGATACCTATAAACTCAAATTTGGACATCATGGTGGTAACCACCCTGTAAAGAGAGAGAGAGATGGAGTAGTAGAGATTACAGCTCAAAACCATAACTATAATGTTCCAGATAACATTACAGAGGTAGCTACAGTAACTCACTCAAATCTATTTGACAATACAATTGAGGGGTTAAAATATAATGACTCTCCAATTGTCTCTGTACAGCATCACCCAGAAGCTAGTCCCGGCCCAAATGAATCATCATACATATTTTCTACATTTAAAGAGATGATTTAATCTATAGAGTGAATGTTTTGAGGGTTTTTCACATACTCTCGAAACTCTTCAATGGTAATCTCTTGACCAAGATATTTAAAATGTAGAGATTTCATATAGTCTATGAAATCATCTTCAAAGCTACTATCATCTTTGACACCTGCTCTAAAAATTTCACTCATAACATCTATTTTTGGAACATATTTAGCAACCTCTTCTATGAGTTCTGATTTTTTTTTTTTTTTTTCTTTTTTACTATCTTGTTCTATATTTTAAATCTCTATAATATCATCACCAAGTATATCTTTTGATTAGTATCTACTATATTCATCTT
>CAMZNQ010000305.1 GCA_947313765.1 uncultured Sulfurovum sp. | reverse complement strand
ATATTCGCAGTATCAATCCATACTGAATCTTTTAGAGCATTTGGATTTGAGTTAATATATTTAGGATCATCTCCATTAGGATTAAGAATAGCTTTATTTACGCCATGAGTAGCCCATGTTCCACTTACCAAGTTATTTTCTAAACCTAGTGTTGAAATACCTGTCACACCAACATTAACAGTTACACCATCAACTATATCTCTTGTGTAGTTAAGGTTAACAGCAGCATCACCAATTGCACCATTTTTATTAAATAAATCAGCACCACCTGCATCGGTTGTTCCATAATTTAATCTTGCTTCTCCACTAATTTTAGCATCACCTGCCATTGCTGTTGTTACTGCTAAAACAGCGATTAAACTTAATTTTGTAATTTTCATTTTTACTCCTTTTATAAATTAGTTATAATTAAGTATAACTAAATAACAATGAAAATAAAGAGAAAAGCTGTTTATTTTTCGTTAACTATTCTCTTGTTACTAAAAGTAATAATATAGTTTTATCTATTTATATTCTCTTTAAATAACTCTTTCTCCTCCATGATACTCTCTTTTATAGGTCTATTTAATGCACCTGCAATCTCCACCTCTCTCTGCTTAATACCCTCTGGAACAGCATCACTATATATGTTTACAGCACACTGTTTAAAGTTTGGTTCAAATGATTTTGGGTCGAACTCTGGAATTGTTAGATTGTTTATGAGTTGTTCACTAAAATGGAAAGGAACAAAACAATCCCCCTCTCTAACAACCTCTGTAACTTTAACAATAAGCTCCTCAACCTTTCCACGTTTTGAGCCAATTGTTATCCTATCTCCACTCTTAACTTTTAACTTTTTAGCATCTTTTGGATTTAACTCTACCCAAGCCTCTGGTGCTAAATCGTTTAAGAGTCCTATGGTTTTTGTCTTTGTTCTTGTATGCCACTGCTCAACAGTTCGTCCTGTGTTTAGATTTAGAGGGAAATTTGGATTACAACTCTCACTCAATGGTTTCCAATCAACAGTAAGGAGCTTTGCTTTTCCATCATCAGTTGGACACTCAAACCCCTCTGTATATAGACGTTTTTTACCCTCTGGATACTCCTCATTACATGGCCATTGGATTCCTCCAAGCTCCTCTATCTTCTCATAATTCATACCACTATAATCACACAACTGTCCTCTACTTACCCTCTTTATCTCTTCAAAAATATCACGACTAGATTTAAAATCTTTAAATAGAAGCTCATATTTTCCTTCAAAATATTTTGAGAACTCAATAACAATATTTGCATCACTCATAGTTTTACCCAATGGTTCAACTGCCTTTTTAGCATAGTTACATCTACGTTCAGAGTTAGTGTATGTTCCCTCTTTCTCAGACCAAGTAGCTGCTGAAAAAATCACATCTGCAATTTGAGCTGTTTCAGACATAAACGCATCTTGAACAACTAAAATATCTAACTTCTTTAATGCACGGCGTAGTTGATTTTGGTCAGGATAACTCACAAGTGGATTAGTTGCTGTTACCCATAATGCCTTAATCTCTCCTCTATCAATAGCCTCAATAATCTCTGGATAGGCATAACCTCTTTTGGTTGGTATTAACTCTGTTGGAACATCAATAATATCTGCAAATATAGCTCTATCTGTATCTGAAGAGTAGTTTCTATAACCAGGAATTGAACTTGTAAATCCAAACTCACGAGTTCCCATTGCGTTACATTGACCAGTAATTGAGAATGGACTACCACCCTTTTTACCAAGATTTCCTGTAATAAGAGCCAAATTACAGATGGCTGATACTGTATCTGTTCCAAGAGAACTCTGATTTACTCCCATTGTCCATGCACTCATTGCTCTATCTGCTGTGGCATAAACCTTTGCCAAATAGTAAAGCTCTTTAACATCTATGCCTGTAATATTTGCCACCTCTTGTGGTGGATAGTTTGCCATAATATGTTTTTTAAACTCTAATGCACCAGAAGTTCTCTCTTTAATAAATTTTTCATCTTCCCAGCCCTGCTCAAAGATTATGTAACATAAACCATTAATTAAAGCTAAATCTGTACGAGGAGCAAGTGGTACAAAAATATCTGCCATATTTGCTGTCTTTGAGTGTCTTGGGTCTACCACAATGATAGTTGGTTTTTTACCTGTTATCTTCTTATTTTTAGCAATATGAAGTTTTAAAATTGGGTGATTGTCTGCGATATTTGCACCAATAAGCATAATAACATCTGCATGAGAGAAATCCTCATAACTAGCAGGAGGGCCATCACTTCCAAAACTCTGTTTATATCCCATAACAGCAGATGCCATACAGAGAGTTGTATTTCCATCATAATTATTTGTCTCTAAACCAAGTTGAACAAATTTACCTAAAGTATAAAAATCTTCAGTTAAAAACTGTCCTGTAGAGATACAAGCAACAGCCCCTTTTCCATGCTCTTTTTGAATACTCTTAAATTTATCTGATACCGTTTTAAAAGCCTCATCCCACTCAACAGCTTTCAACTCTCCATCTTCACGAACCATAGGAGTTGTAACACGATTGTCGGAGTCTACCATCTCATGTTCTGTTAACCCTTTTGGACAAAGTGTTCCCTTGCTTACAGGGTGTGCAGGGTCACCCTTTGTATAGACAGGTCTACCATCTTTAACACCAATATAGAGTCCACAACCAACTCCACAATAACCACAAGTACTTCTAACCCACTCATCTGGAGTTTTAAACTTTGATATTTTACCAAATTTAGCATCATCTACCTTTTGGTATTTATCTACTTTAATATCTACACCTAGAAAACTTTTTATTTTACCTATCACTATCTACCCCTTTGAGTATAATTAAATTTATCATAGTCAAATTTTTAACTCTTTTATCTATTTTGGTGTATAAGTTTTATGCAATTTATAATTGCTATTTTAAGTAAAATCACTATAAATACACAATTAGTTCAATTTCTTATGTTAATATTTTGAAAAAAGGTTTAAAATGATTAAAATCATATTATCTATTCTACTTTTTGTGACTATTTCCCATGCAAATAGTGAAAGATACTTCATTAAATTAGGTAGTTTTAAAAATTTAAATGGTCTAAAAAAAAATATAAATAGACTCCCATATAATTTACGTTCACATATTATTATTGTTAGAAGAAACTCTTGGTATGTCCCTTTTGCTTATTACACATCAAATAGAAATAGCCTATATAGATATGTTCCTAAATTTAGACGTTATTTCCATGATGCTTTTATATCTCACTCAAAGCATATTCTCGATTACCCAGTAGTAAAAAACTATACTAAACAGCATATTCTACACAAGAAGAAAATTGTTAGACAATATCCCCCATACAGAAGAGAACCTGCTCCTATCTATAGAGTAGAACCAAGCTATCAAACTATCTCAACACCTAAAGTAGCTAATTATGCAGAGACCATATCTATTCCTACATATAGAGAGAAAAAAGAGAGTATAATAAAAATAGAGAGTAACCAAAAAAATAAATATTTTACAAAAAATATCTTAAGTGGTAAAAACTTCTATCTAGCATATAAATCTACTAAAGATAGTCCTAATTTACTAATTAAAGTAACATTCCAAAATCATACTGTTACATATCAGCCAATTATTGGTGATATGCAAATGACAAAGGCAAACTACTTGATTGAGAATGGAAGATTATATATGTTTGCAGATAGCTTTACAGAAGATGGAGCTTACTCAAAACTAGAAAAAGATATGAAAAATTACTTTTTAGTATCTAGTTGGACTAATGGTAAAAAGTTAAATATATTAAGATACTACTACAATTTAAATGATGCTAAAGAGTATTTAGGAATAGAGACTTCAAAAGGACTTGCTAATGTTTTAGAGACAGGAAAATATGATGATTTCTTTTTGGAAGAAGATGAGGATTATTGATTTTAAGTAGTGGTGGCGCCAGACGGAATCGAACCGCCGACACAAGGATTTTCAATCCTTTGCTCTACCAACTGAGCTATGGAGCCACTATTTGTAGATACTTCTTATTTGAAGTGGTTGAAATTATAACCACTTAAACTTAAAATATCTTTAAATAATTAGATTTTTTTAACAAATCTTAAAAACTCTTCTCCTCTATGTTTGTAGGAGTTAAATTGGTCAAAACTTGCACCAGCTGGAGAGAGTAGTGCTACATCACCATTCTCTCTATCTTTTGCTATCTGATTTACAGCACTCTCCAATGTTTCAGATGATATATATTTGATATTATACTCTTTTGATAATCTTGCTAATTTTTTAGAGTTTGCACCAATAGTATAGAGTTTAATCTCTTTTGTTGACATAAGTTCAAATAGAGGTGTTAAATCTGCTCCTTTGTCTTCTCCACCTATGATTAGATGGATAAATCTATCATCATAACCCTTTACAGCTTGAATGGTTGCATCTAGGTTTGTAGCTTTTGAATCATTTACCCATAATCGCCCTAAACTATCTCTAGTCTCCTCTTGTCTATGGTTATCTAAAGTAAAACTATTTATAGTCTCATAATCTACCTCATCAAATAGAGTTTTAGTAACAGATAAAGCGAGTAGTGCATCCTCTAGGAATGCTGATTTAAACTTAATCTTGGATATATCTATAGAGAAATAATCTGCTAAAAATTCTGAAGAGTCATACTCAACAATAAAAGCATCTGTTTTTGGTAGATTAAGACCTTTTGGAACAAGTGCCATCTCTCCCTCTCTCATGGTTAGTAGAGGTTTTAGTTTATCTGCTTCGTACTCTTCTGCTCTCCCATGCCAATCTAAATGGTCAGGGGTAATAGGAAGAAGTAGATAGATATTAGGAGAGGCAATATTTGTATGGTGTAGAGTAAAAGAGCTTGATTCAAGTATCCAAATTGGAGCTTTAGGGTCAAGTTCGGCTAGAGGTGTACCTATGTTTCCTCCTGCTACGCCACCACGTTTTTTTAAGAGATATTCTAACATTTGAGTAGTTGTTGTTTTACCATTTGTTCCACTAATCCAGATACTAAAAGGCATCTCTTTAGAAAAGTAGTCATATTCACTCATTAGATTATTTGCTGTTTGAATCAGTGGATGATGAGGAGGAAGGCTTGGAGTTGTTACCTCTAATCGACTCTCTTTAGGGTCAAAAAAAGATGATGGTAAGATATGATTATTATCATCATCAAAGAAAGGCTCTTGGGTCTTATCATCAAAAAAGATACACCCTCCACCCAATCTCTTTGCAATAGCTTTAGTTGTTAATCCATATCCAAAAAGTGTTGGTTTATTCATTATCTTATCTTTAGTGTAATTAGTGCAAGTAGGTTTGAGATAAAAGCAATCATCCAGAATCGTACAATAATCTTATTTTCTGCCCACTTCTTCATCTCAAAATGGTGATGAATTGGTGCCATTAAAAATATTCTTTTCCCCCTTATCTTATATGACCCTACTTGAAGAATCACAGATATTGTCTCTACTACAAAAATCAAGCCAATAAGAAGAAGAAGTGCCTCACTCTTTGCAATGATAGCTATATAAGCCACTACTCCACCAATGGCAAGTGAACCTGTATCGCCCATAAATATCTCAGCAGGGTATCCATTGTACCATAGAAACCCAAGCAATGCACCCGATAGAGATGTTGCCAATATAGTAACCTCTCCAACCCCTTGAATATTTGGTAGAAGTAGATATTTTGATATAACAGCATGACCTGTAACATATGCTAAAATACCAAGTGTAGAGAGAGATATAATAGATGGAACAGTTGCTAATCCATCAAGACCATCTGTTAAATTTACGGCATTTGTTGTTGCTAGAAAGACAATAATCCAAAATGGAATAGCAAAATAACCCATATCAAAAATTGGTTCTTTGATGAACGGGAGATATATTGTGGTAGGAAAATCGGCTACTAATATCAAAAATAGAGATACACCAATAGCAATTACAAGAAGTAGACCCATTTTACCACTGCTAGTTAACCCTTGAAGATTATCTCCTGTTAATATTTTTCCTAAATCATCTTGAAAGCCAACAAGTGCAAAACCAATAATAGTTATAAGCCCTGCAATAATATAGGGATTAAAAATTTGTGCTGTTAAAATAAGACTAATAATAGTAGCAATTACAAAAATTGCACCACCCATTGTTGGAGTATTCTGCTTAGATGCGTGATTAGGAACATATTTGTTGATGGGTTGTTTCGCTTTTTTTGACACAGCCCAAGCTATATAACGAGGAATAGCATAGAGAGTAATAAAAAATGCAATAAAAAATCCCAATCCTGCACGGACAGAGATATATTGTAAAATATTGATGTCAAAAAGTTCGTAAATATAATATAGCATATAGGTATCATCCTGAATTTAGAGTTAATTAAGTAAACAAGTGTTATTTTACTTTAATTTTTATAAAGATTGGGGTAAAGATATGAATATTCAAAAAACCATCTTAATTATCACAGATGGAATAGGCTGTAAGCCTGATAGTAGTTGTAATGCCTTTAAAGATGCACAAAAACCAACCTATGATAAATTATTAATAGATGTACCTAAAACACTAATCTCTACACATGGATTGAGTGTAGGATTACCAGAAGGGCAAATGGGGAACTCTGAAGTTGGACACATGACCATTGGTGCAGGTAGAGTTCTATATCAAGATTTGGTAAAAATATCTTTAGCCATTGAAGATGGAACGATAGAAGATAATATAGCTCTGAACTCTACTTTAGAGAAGAGTAATAGAGTACATATTATTGGACTACTTAGTGATGGTGGTGTACACTCTCACATAGAACATATTATGGGAATTGCAAAACTAGCTCAAAATAGAGATAAAAGAGTATTTTTGCATCTTATTACTGATGGTAGAGATGTCTCTCCAACATCAGCAACAGAGTATCTAAATCAAATAGAGAGTATATGTTCTGAAAATATCTCTATTGCTACTATTGGTGGTCGTTTCTATGCAATGGATAGAGATAATCGTTGGGAGAGAGTAGAGGTGGGATACAATGCTATTGTAACAGCATCACCATCAACAACTATAGATGCAAAAGAGTACATAAATGAATCATACTCCAAAAAAATTTATGATGAGTTTTTAGAACCTATCGCTCTAAATGGATATGAGGGAATGGAAGAGGGAGATAGTGTAGTTATTGCAAATTTCCGTTCAGATAGAGTTCGTGAGATTACAACAGCATTAGGAGTTAAAGAGTTTGATGGATTTGAACGTAAATTTTTACCATTAAACATAACAACAATGACCCAATATGATGCCTCTTTTAATTTTCCAATAATGTTTTCTAAAAAAGTACCTAAAAATACACTAGCAGAGTTAGTATCAAATGCTAAACTAACACAATTACATACAGCAGAGACTGAAAAATATGCACATGTTACTTTCTTTTTAAATGGTGGAGTAGAAGAGCCAATGATAGGAGAGAGTAGAGTTTTAATTCCTAGTCCTAATGTAAAGACCTATGACATGAAACCTGAAATGTCTGCTCCAGAGGTAGGAGAGGCTGTTAGAAATGGTATGGATGAAGAGTATGATTTAATAGTTGTAAATTTTGCCAATGGAGACATGGTTGGACATACAGGAAATTATGAATCTGCATGTTTAGCCGTATCTGCTGTAGATAAAGAGATAGGTCAGATATTAGAAAAAGCAAAAGAGAAAGATTATGCAATAGTATTAACTTCAGACCATGGTAATTGTGAAGAGATGAGAGATAGTAATGGAAATATATTGACAAATCATACCGTAGGAGATGTTTGGTGCTATATAATTACAAAAGATGCGGTGAAATTAAGCAATGGTGGGGGATTAAACAACATAGCACCTACAGTATTAGAGATAATGGGGTTAACAATTCCTAAAGAGATGGATAAATCTCTAATTCTAGTATAATTTAGTCTATTTTTTATGAAAACCTATGCTTATATTTGATATTATATAAAAGTGTTATTTTTTATGGAAAAAGAGGAATATTTATGGATAAGATGATAAAGGAGTCAGTAGCTACACTATTTTGCCATGCTATTAAACTAAACGATAAAGAGTTAAAGGTTGAAAAACCTCTATTTTGTAACTTTATGGGGCAGGATTTTGATTGTGAATGCAAAGAGGCAGAAGAGCTTTTAGAGAAGAAGATGGAAGAGGATTGTGATAATATAGATACACATATCTCTATTGTTAGCAATGCACTATATAATGAACCCTATTGGAAAATGAATCTCTTGAAACAGTTAAATCATATTATTTTTAGAAGTAATATTAGAGATGAAGATTATGAGTTTTTTGATAAAGTAAAAGAGTCTTTCTTTAAAAGATAGTTTATTTAAAAACTATCTATAAATAAAGTTTTTATACTTCATATCTTCATCTAAAACATGTTGCAATAGCCATGTTGTTACAAACTCTCCAATATCTTTAATATGAGAATCCTTATTGATACCTAACGCAATCTTTTTTAATTTTTTAGAGAACTCTAAATGTTGTTCAATATGCTCTTCTAATTGTGGGTAGCCCTTAGATTGCATATACATCTCTTCGTAGATAAAATGTTCGACAGTATAATCATTGAGTGATATAAAAAGCTCTCTAAAAATTTCAGAATCATCTACACCCTCTTCTACAAGATTATATATCTTATTTGAAATATCAAATAGACCTTTATGTTGGTTATCAATATTATTTTCTCCAACAGAATAAGAATCTTTCCATTTTAATAGTTTCATGATTTAGCTCCATATAATTTATATTTTTAAATATCTTTACATATTAAAACAATATAATTAAACAAAACTTAAAAAAGTTAATAAAAATATATATACACAGTAATAAGGAAATTATCTAATGAAAATTATGACCTTTTTGATAAGGTTAGAGAAGCTTTTTTTAATAACCAATAGACTACAATAAGCCCAATATTTATAGAAGGCTAATAATGAAATTTACAGGGAAAAATGTACTTGTAACTGGTTCAAGTAGAGGTATAGGTGCAGAGATTGCAAAAACTTTAGCAGATTTTGGGCTAAAAGTTTGGATTAATTACAGAAGTGGAGAGAGCGAAGCAAAAGATGTTCAATCAGAGATTATAACAGCTGGTGGAGAAGCAGAAATTATTGGTTTTGATGTAAGTGATGATAAAGCATTTATAGATGCTATTAAAACTATTGTTTCTACTGATGGAGAACTCTCATACCTTGTCAACAATGCAGGGATAACAAAAGATAAATTAGCAATGCGTATGAAAACAGATGAGTTTATGTCAGTTATAAATGCTAACCTAACATCTACCTTTATAGGCTGTAGAGAGGCTCTAAAAGTGATGCGTAAAAAACGTTTTGGTTCAGTAGTTAATATCTCCTCTATTGTGGGTGAAACAGGGAATGCAGGACAGACAAACTACTCTGCTAGTAAAGGTGGAACAATTGCCATGACTAAATCTTTTGCCATAGAAGCAGGAACAAGTGGGATTAGATATAACAGCGTAACCCCAGGGTTTATTGCTACAGAGATGACAAATGTTCTTAAAGATGAAGTTAAAGAGGCATTTACTTCAAAGATTCCAATGGCTCGTTTTGGAGAACCAAGTGAAGTAGCCCAAGCTGTTGCATTTTTATTGAGCGACCACTCAAGCTACATTACAGGAGAGACATTAAAGGTAAATGGTGGAATGTTAATGTAAGGTTCACAATTGTGAATATATTAATATTGGAAGATGATAAACTTTTCAACGAGACCCTTCAAGACTTTTTAGAAGAGGAGGGTTTTGATGTAGAGTTTGCACTAGACCCCTACACTGCTTTAGACTTACTCTACAAAAAAAAATTTGACCTATATCTCTTTGATGTAAATCTACCCTATGAATCTGGTTTTTCTCTACTAAAAAAACTTCGTGACTCAAATGATATAACACCAACTATATTTTTAACATCTCGTGAAGATAAAGCATCAATGATAGATGGATTTAATATTGGAGCTGATGATTATATGAAAAAGCCTATTGATTTAGATGAACTTCTTTTGCGTATTCATGCTGTTTTACGCCGAAAATACAGAAGCGATAAAATAGTCATTGGAAAGTACACTATTGATGTAGTGGCTAAAAAACTTTATCACAATAATAAGCAACTTAAAGTAACAAATAAAGCAATTGACCTTCTGCTGTTACTCTTAAATGCAAAGGGAGAAGTAGTACAAATAGCTCAAATAGAAGAGCAACTTTGGCACTCAAATGAAGAGGTTAGTTTGGGGGCAATTCGTGTTTATATAACGATATTAAAGAGATATTTTCCAAATATTAAAAATATTAGGGGAATTGGGTATCGGTTGAGAGATTAGAACTAGGAGTGAATATGTTATCATTATGGTAGAATATTGAACACAATCTCCCATCTTCATCACTAAGTAACCCATAAAACCCCAAATTTAGGGGAACCCTCAAAAAAAATTGTTCAGATTGTCACTACAAACTAAATTTTGAACAAATATTGATAAAATAGAGTCTAAGCTAAACAAGTAAGTTCCTCCCGAGTAGAGATATTTTTTAACTGTTTAATATGAAGAAATCTCATAATATCTTTAGCAAATTTTAATTTTTCTTGTCCATTAGAGTGGTTAGATTTCATATATAGTATTTTGTTATCAACTTTAATTTTAGAAAGTTCTAAAGAGTTAAGAGCCTCTTTTATCCGTTGAGAAGTAATGGTGTATTTAGTAAACGATTTTGATTTTTTTAGTCGAATTTCCAAATCTCTCTCAATCATAAAAGCAATAAAACAGACAATAAAATGAGCCTCTATTCTATGCTCTTTATAGTGAAAAATTGGTCTTGTGTTAAATGTAGATTTTAGAACCTTAAAAGAGTCCTCTATTCTATAAAGATTATGATAATTTTGAATTACTTCTATTGGGTCTAAATCAAGCTTTGAAGTAGTAATGGCATAAAAGCCATCATAGCGTTGTTGCTCTTTTATCTTCATCCAATCCATACCCATTATAAACTCATTACAGTTATCTTCTTTACTCTCTTTTTGAATGAACTTTTTAAAACTTCTAGTTGAAGTTAGAGAAGATTTTTGATTATTTAAAATAATGTTATTGGCTTTATCCAATCCTCGACCTCTATCATATTGGTCTTTTCTAGCTCTCTTATCTGAATAGGTACAGACAAACTTCTCTTGAAGAGTTACCTCCTCTTTTGTGATTGTAACTTCCCCTGTATCTTTATCTATTTTCTCCTCTTCATATTTAACAATATTCTCATAATTAAGCGTCTTATAGGAGTAAAGCCCATCTTTACTATCTTCTGTGGCTAAAATATTTGTGTAACTTGCTTTATCTAAAATTGCATCTTTCATCTTTTTGTTCAGAGATTTAATGCTTACAGCCATCAGATAATCATATCCTGCATCTTTAATATATTTGAGATTGATTTTAGAGTTAAGACCTCTATCTGCTACAATAATCACTTTATCGAGATGAAATTTTCCTTTGAGATTATCAAGTACCTTTACCATTGTTTTTGAATCAAAGGTATTTCCTGAGAAAAGTTCATATCCAATAGGTAAACCATTCTTATCT
>CAMZNQ010000304.1 GCA_947313765.1 uncultured Sulfurovum sp. | reverse complement strand
TAGTTCGGGCCTAGTGAGTATCTTTTTAAGTGTTTTGGTAAAAAGTATTTGAACAGATTTATTGAGCTTTTTTAGCTCTTTTTCGGCTTCGGGATGAAATTTGTATTCATACATCTAGTTGTCCAAAGAGAGACCAAGATTTTTTAAGACATCTTCCCCTTGAAGATACTCGGTTTTAGGTGTTTGTAAACGATTTTCAATCGTCTCATAAAGCTTTAACTCTTCAAGTTCCATCACGGCAAGGCTCATGCGTTCGTACTCTTCAACCGATAAAATGACGGCATTAAGTTTGTTGTTTTTTAAGATACCAATTTTATTAAGTAAACCATTTTTTACTTTTGAAATATACTCTCCAAACTGCTTAGAGAGTTCTGTGGCTGAAACAAGTTCTTGTTGAGTATAGGCTACCATAAGATTAATCCTTTTAATTAGATGCTTTATTATACGGATAATTATATCATAAATTTTATGATTTTTTTATCCACCCCAATAATAGCTCAACATTTAGCCCCATTGCTGTACTCTCATTGCCATGAACCGATTTGATATATTTTTTACAAAATCCCTCAACCATACACCCACCAGCTTTTCCATTCCATAGATTACTCTCTAAATAGGCTTCTAAATCTTTAGGGTCAAACTTTTTAAAGTGGTAATAGGTAGCCGAGACATCAGAGAGGTAAAATTTGTCTGTTTTGTAGTGCATGGCAGATATAATCGCCATGCTAGAGCCACTTTGCACTTCTAAGATACGTTTAGCATCATCTATATTTTTAGGTTTACGCAGAAGTTCCCCCTGTGAGGAGAGTATGACCGAGTCAGCCGTGAGTAGGGGAGTTGTTAATCCAAACTCTTTGATGGCAGATTCTAGTTTTCCTTTACTAGCAATGTAGGCAAAATCTTTGGCATTTTTGGTTTCAATATTCTCCTCATTGTACTCTGGAGCTTTTTGAATAAACTCAATCTCAAACCTCTTTAGAAGTAATGCACGAGAAGAGGAGTTTGATGCTAGATGTAGCATCTAAAACCCTCTTAGTGTTACTCCAAAAATTAGAGCAACTACACCTAAAATAATATTAAGTGGAAGTAGAACTTTTGGAATAATAGCTAAAGTTAATCTTGTGTCTGCTAATTGATTTTTGTTGAAGAAGTTTTGAGCCTTTTTTCTTCTTATATACATAAAAGTAAAATTTAATGTCATAATCATCCAAATAGCCTCTTTTAAATGTAGAACCACTCTATTTTCATGTTGTATTCCCATGGACATGATAATGGCAGTAAGCAGTAGAATAATGATAAATGGTATAACTATATTAAAAAATCTACTCATTATATCAAGTGTTTTTTCAAGTTTCAATTTAGTATCTTGAATAAGTTGTAGGTGTGGATGGACAGCTAAACGAATTGCAATCATCCCACCAATCCATACAATTGCAGATATAACATGCAGAAATATAATGGTATGTGCGTATGTTCCGAAGAAATTTGAGAGGGTTTGTGTCATAAATAGACTCCTTGTGGATATTATTAAAGGAAATATAACAATATAATCTTAAATTTATCCTTTGTGTCTTAAATGTGAAAAAAAATTGGTATAATTCTCACTTATAAAATAAATATTATAAGGAATATAATGGGATTTTTTGATAAATTTTCATCCAATACCGAATTAACACCAGCAATAGCACTAGCTACAAGTATGATTTACATGATGTCTTCAGATGGAGAGATTGATGATGAAGAGATAAACTACTTAGCTGTAAAACTTTATGCGATTGGAGATGCTGAAGAGTTGATGCAACTTTCACAAAAGTACTCTAAAAAACAAGATTTAGAAGCATTTCTAAAAGAGGCAAACGAGAAGCTAACAGAAGACCAAAAATATACTATATTAGCTAACTTAATTGATATATTACTAGCAGATGGAGATGCAGATGAAGATGAGCAGAATCTATTCTTCTCTTTTGTAGAGGCATTTGGTATCAGTCAAGATGATATCCAACCATATATTGATATTATCTCTGTTAAAAATGATTTAGCTAGTTTCGTAGAGTAAGATTTTTCTATTTATGGTGCATTTTCAATGCACCAATTAACATACCCCTCAAATTACAAATTCTCTTTCAAATAAGCCAATGCTTTCTCTTTAGCCTCGCCAATTTTAGAAGCATCTTTTCCACCTGCTTGGGCAAAGTCTGGGCGACCCCCACCTCCACCACCAAAATCCACTTATCATCATTAGTGAAATTTTTATGGCATTAGCTACTTCAACATTATTAGAATTATTTAAAGAGTTAAAATACTCAACATTGAGTTGTGGCATATATTGTAATTCACTCATTAATATTCTTTTTGAAGTAGTTTATTACTTATGATTATAGCAAAAAAAGAAAAAAGTTATATGGGTGGCTTACTGCCTAAAGGTAATACCAATAATTTTTATTTTCCTAAAGTGTGTGTAAGTAATTTTTTATCTTCATTTGATAAATTAATAGAGTTTAATAATTCAAAGGTATTTACTATTTGTCTACCTTTATCTTTTATACGCATATATAGTACTACTAGTGCTATTATCGATATGAAAAATATAAATCCTAATATCGAAATCCAAATTAACCAATTATTTGCAAGATTTTCTGCTTCTTTTTTATCTTTTTGTAATTGTTTATAATTACGTTTCATTTCTTCAGCTTCACC
>CAMZNQ010000303.1 GCA_947313765.1 uncultured Sulfurovum sp. | reverse complement strand
CTTAGGTTCAATGATAGGTTTAGCTGTTGGTGATGCGTTGGGTGCACCTGTAGAGTTTACTCAAAAAGATAGTTTTGAACCAATTTATAGCTACAGAAGAGGTGGAAAATTCAATGTTGCTATTGGTGAATACACTGATGATACAGCAATGATGTTATGTTTGGCTCAAAGTCTTATTGAGAAGCAAGGTATTGACCAAAAAGACCAACTTGCAAAGTATCTAAAATGGTTTGAAGAGGGGTACATGAGTGCAAATGAACGAAGTATTGGTTGTGGAAAAGTTACCTTAAGAGCTTTGTATCGTTATATGAGTAAAGATTGTAGTGAATGTGGTAATAGTAGGTTAACTAAAGGTGCAGGTAATGGCTCTTTAATGAGAATCGCACCTGTGGCTCTTTTTTATTTGAATTATATAAAGTTGGCAATGAAAATGGCAATAAAAAGTTCACTTACCACACATGGTTTACCTATCTGTTCTGATGCATCTATGTATCTAACAGGTCTAATAATTGGAGCAATAGAAGGTAAATCAAAAGATGAACTATTGAGTGTAGATTATGCGAAAAAACTATTTGGCTATATTGAAGATTATACTTTTCATAAAGAAGTAGTAGAGATATCAGAAGGCTATTATAAAAATAAATCTCGTGATGAGATAGAGGCAAAAGGTTATGTGATTAGAACTTTGGAGTCTGCACTTTGGGCATTTTATAACACTTCCACTCTTGATGAGGGCTTAGTTTTAGTTGTCAATCTTGGAGATGATGCCGATACGGTAGGTGCTGTTTATGGGCAATTAGCAGGTGCTTATTATGGGGTTGATTCTATTGCTAAAGAGTATAAAGATGGTTTGATGAGAAGAGAATTTATAGAAAAGTTAACATTGAAATTGATACAGAAGAAGAATATATGTACTATAAAATAGTAGAAGATACGTTAATGGATTTTATTGAAAAGTTTCAATCTAATCCTTTTAATTTTTTATCTTATTATGATTTACAAAGTTATCTCTATGTTACACTGTTTGCTAGCTTTGAAAGAGAGAATATTACGGTTGTCATAGAGACAACTGATGATGATAAATCTATTAAAATTTTTAATCCATCAAAAAAGATTAAAATTAATCCGACTAGACGAGAGTATCCTGCTCATGAAGGTTTTGATATTGCTATTATTGATGATGGTAGATTATCTAAAAGATTCTCAGCTTATTGGCATCAAAATGTGAAAGTTGCTATTGAATTAAAATATCATAGAAGTTCAATGGAAAATAATATAAATCCTAGAGTTAAAGGTTTTATGCAAGATATTCAAAAATTGAAAAACTACTCTAATAAAATTAAAAATGATAATTTTAATGGTATTGCGATGCTTTATATTCAAAATATTTCAGAAGAGAAAGAGCTTGATTTAAAGAAGATATTAGAAGAGCAAAACTATCTTCAACTTACTGATTTTAAAGATACTTTATTTACAAATAAAATTGATGGTTTTATTGTTACCAAAAACTCTATTTATCAATATAGAGAAGAAAAATAGAATGCCATCTAAGATATACCTATTGCCAGGTCGTAAGGGTAAATTAGATGGATTTATAGGAACGCTACTTTTAAATATGGGATATGATGTTTATGGTCGTGAAGTAGATGGGGCATTTGAACAGTTAAGAATATCTAAACAAATTGAGATTATTCAAAATGATTTAAAAAATGGTTTTTGGGATAGTAACTCAAAAATTGTTGCAAGTTCCTATGGAGCTTATCTTTTTCTACATACTATTTTAGATATGGATAAGTTTGAAGGGAAGGTTCTTCTTTTCTCCCCTCTATTGGGTATCTCAAGAATAAGAGCTAATAAACCTACTATTCTACCACCAAG
>CAMZNQ010000302.1 GCA_947313765.1 uncultured Sulfurovum sp. | reverse complement strand
CATCTTTTAATTTGATAATTTAATATTATCTAAAAAACCACCTGTTGCAAAAAAAGTATCAATAGAGATAATCTTATTACTAGGTTCTAATTTATGTAACTCCTCTTCAACATCAACTCTAAAGTGAACCCATTTATCAATCGGTAAACTAGGTACATTTTCAAACCCTCTTACATGTTCCACAGGAGATGGATAGCTTAACCATTTACCATCTTTAAAAGGTTCAACTCCTCCATGATTAAAAAATGAATCCCAAATCATACCACGTTCTCCATCTGACGTTGTTACTCTAATACCAACTTTATAGTGTTGGATAAAACCTTTTTGATGCACATTTGGTAGAAGATAATCTTTTAAGCCTCCCATATCCATCTCTAAAATCTTTTGATTACTATTATTCATATCTAACTGATACTCTGATATGTTTCTATAATTATCTATCCATTCAGGAGTTAAAACTAATGCACCTCTACTCTTAAAACCATTTTTTGCCCTCAATGGAGGATAGCTACCAGATATTTGTCTCCAATTAGAGGATATTTTATTCTCTGCATCCTCATACATTATAAATTTTTTAGAGTTCTTTGAAACTATGTCAAAAGAGATAGATGCCTCTAACTTCAAAGAGTCTTTAAAGAATGCTCTAGCCTCATAAGAGCCTATCTCTTTTATGGGGTCAAATATAAATTTACCATTTTTAAAGCCATTAGTATCTCTTCTGTGAATAATATTTTTGAACTCATTTTTACTATTTTTTTTAAATATACCTATCCAATCATTATCATTTTCTGACATATTTTTAAAATTTATTATGATTTTATCGTTAGTGAAGTAACTTTTATTTTGAGTTGTTAGCTCTACATTATGGCTAACTTGTGGAGTCTCCTCTTTTTTTGAGGAGCTTCCACAACCTATAATAGTTATCAGAAAAAGGATATAGATTATGATTTTCATTTAGTGTGAAGAGAGTTTGATATTATCCAAATCTCCACCTGTTGCAAAAAAGTCTGTAATAGATATTACCTTATTGTTTGGTTCAAGTATCTTCAGATACTTATCAACATTTACTCTAAAATGTTTTCTACTCTTAGAAGTATATCTTTGAAGATCTACATAGGTAGGATAGGAGAGTACATTACCTTGTTTATTTGCACTAACATTGTAGTGATTTAAAAATGAGTCCCAAAGCATTCTTCTCTGACCATTAGTTGTTTGAACAATAACTCCAACATTGAAATGAGGTGTCCATCTACCCTGCACACCAACATCAAGCTCTAAAACTTTTTGAGTTGTATTAGGCACATCAAAAGGTAAAGTATATTCAGATGTATTGGTGTACTTATTAATCCATTTAGCTCTTAATCTAACTACTCCATTATAGTAAACTGGAGGATATGGTCCAGATACATGTATCCAATCTTCAGATATAGAACCATTTGCATCTTCATACATTGTTGATACAACAGGTTGCTCTGTTACAGTAAATGGAACAATTTTTTCAGCATGTAGTGTATTATTAAAGAAAGCTCTTATCTCATAATTACCTGCTGATAATCTTGGCATGGGAGTAAAACCATGAAGCGTCTCTCCTTGTGGAAATCCACCAAGTGCTATCTCTCCTGATATATTTCCCCATGTATATTTATAATCAATAACATTCTCAAAATGGTAGGTTGCTCCAGCAGGATAGATAGCTATCCAATCTAAATTGTTACCTTGCATATGGTCATAATTTATATAGATTAGCTCATTTTGTGCATATACCTCTTTGTTCAAAGTAAGGGTTACCTCATCTACAGTAACCTCTTCATCTTGAATGGTAAAAGAGCTATTTGCTTCAAGATTGAATGAGTTGCTAAAAAATGCTCTTACCGAGTAGTTACCTTCAGCTAAGTTGGAAAATGTTATATTTCCATCAACTAAAGCATTTGTAAATTTCCATGCAACTACATTTCCCCAATCATTTGAAGCTCCTTGTGGATAAATTCCTATCCAATCTTTAACATCTCCAAGCATATTTGAAAAATTAACTACTACATCCTCATTTGGAAGATAAGAGTTTTTTGTTGTTGAGATATTTACATCTAAATCTCCCTCTTCTATAGAAAATGGATAAGAGCTTTCAACTTCAAAAGAGTTATTGAAAAATGCTCTTACCTCATAATCTCCAACAGGTATAGTACCGATAGTAATATTTCCATCTATAATGCCACCTGTCCAACTCCATTTAACTATATTATCCCATGCATTTGAAGCTCCTTGTGGATAGACTCCTACCCAATCTTGAGGGTTTCCAAGCATACCTGTTAAAGTAACTTTAACCTCTTCTTGTTGTAAATATGTATTCTTAGTTGTTTCTATGGTTGCTTCAGCATTTAATATGCCAAATAGTAAAAAAAAGATAAATATTAGTCTCATTTGTAAATCCTTTTATATTAGAATGTGTTTTAAAATATTAGCATTTTTATTATTTATTCCTGCTTTTCTTATATTACTTTGTATAATTAAAAATATTTTAATATTATATTGTAATATGTTTTTTTATATTGCATTATACTATTTTTTATTTAAAATATGATTTTTTTAGTAACAAATAATTAAATTATCTATAGCTTATATATTTATCATAAATATATATAAGTCTTATAACCTATATTTATATATACTAAAATAAAAAAAGGTAGATTTATGTCAAAAATGGAATCTCAAAGTCATCAGTATACACCGTATGAACAAATTGATAAAGAGCAATTAAGAATAGATATTGAGGAGGCAAAAAAGACAATAGGAAATCCAAGTGAAGAGGATTTCCAACATCTTCTAAAAATGGAGAGATGGGGCTATATGTTTACTGCTTCAGGATTTGTAATACTTATTGCCATAACTGCACTATCTCTTACAGGTTTTGCTTTTTGGTCTCTAGCTATTATTTCTGCTTTACTGATTAGTACTGGTAATGTAGGACGATGGGCAAATGTTACACACCCTATTTTACATGGTGCTTATGATAAAGTACCTAATATTCCTGAAAAGTATAAAAAGAAAAACTTTGCACAAGGAAGTAGACGATGGTGGGATTGGTTAGATTGGATTAAACCTGAAGCTTGGATGTATGAACACAATATTATGCACCACTACCATTTAGGTGAAACTGATGACCCAGATAATGTTGAGAGAAACATGCAGTGGCTAATTAAATCAAAAACACCTATGTGGCTTAGAAAAGTTTTTATCTATATATTTGCAATGACTTGGAAGTTTACATACTACGCTCCAAATACACTAAGAATCCTAAAAAACAAGAAGTTAAAAGAGGATAATAAGATGGAGATATTAGATTATGAGTATGACCCAAGAAAACCTTTTGGATTTGAACTTTGGTGGGACTACTATATTCCATATTTTGCTGTACATTTTATTATGGTTCCTGCACTATTCTTACCATTTGGTGTAGAGGCTGTTGTCTCTGCTCTTATTGTTGTTATTATAGCTGAAGCATTTACAAATCTACACTCATTTTTAGTTATTGTACCTAACCATTCAGCAGAAGATATCTATATGTTCAATGAGCCATATAAAGGTCATGGAGAGTTCTATCTTCGTCAGATTATGGGTTCAGTAAACTACAACACAGGTTCAGATTTCATAGATTACATGCACGGTTTTCTTAACTATCAAGTAGAGCATCATCTATTTCCAGATATGCCACTTAGTTTCTATCAAAAAACTCAACCACTTGTTAAAGATATTTGTAAAAAACATGGTCTTGAATATAGACAAGAGTCAGTATTTAAGCGTATGGCAATGACTATTGATTTAATGATTGGAAAAACTAAACTACTTAGAGTTAACGGGATATAATTTTGAATTAATCTTTAACATGTATAATCATATCACTATATTTTCTAAGGAAAGAGATGAAAAAGATTATACTTCTACTTATTACCACATATAGCCTTATTGCAAATACACTTCCTAAACGTGTTGAGACTACAATAAGAGCTATTAATGGTAATCATATACAACTTGCAAATAGTGTACCATCAGGAATATCTGGTTTTATTGTTCATGAATATGGAAATGGTCTATCTGCAATTACACACTCTATTGTTACAATATCAAATGGAGAGGCTACAATATTACCATATAAAGCAATTAGACATAAAAACATACCTACTGTAAAGACAGAAGCAAAAGTTAATGATAGGGTTATTTTAGGTAATTTTTACAATAATATAATGGTAATTGCCCCCAATGAACAGACATATAGCACCATAACCAAAAGATTTAAAAGAAACTGGATTCATCCCGATAGCTATGCTGTTCAATTTATGAAAGAGGGGCGTTCTGAAATATCATTGGATAGTTTAAAGAGATTTTCAATTCAAAATCAGATTGGATTAATTCTTCTTGTTGATAAAAAGAGAATAGTTATAATTGACCCAATAAGTAAAAAGAGAATTGCAGAAGAGCCATTTCAAACTCCAAATCAAAAAGCTATGAATCCATTCTATTCACGTTTCCCACAGATGGATATATCTAGCTTTGGATTTTCAGATATTAAATTAGAAGAGTACTACAAATCAATAAAAGAGATAAAATGATAGATAAAAAACACCTAAATTTCTTCATAAATATTGTTGGCAAAGAGAACATATATGATGATAAAGCACATATGATTGCATATAGCTATGATGCTACAAGAACACATTTTGAACCTGATGCTGTCATCTTTCCTAGAGATGAAGAGGATGTTAGTAAGATATTGAAATATTGTAATGATAATCTAATCATCATAACACCTCGTGGTGCAGGAAGTGGTTTCACAGGTGGAGCATTACCTGCAAATGGTGGGATAATATTAGCTATGGAAAAACATATGAATAAGATTTTAGAGATAGATACTCAAAATATGGTAGCTGTTGTTCAACCAGGTGTAATCAATAAAGATTTACAACGTCATGTAGAAGAGCTTGGGCTATTTTACCCACCAGACCCAGCAAGTGAAGAGTACTCAACTCTTGGTGGAAATGTAAGTGAAAATGCAGGTGGAATGCGTGCTGCTAAATATGGAATAACCAAAGATTATGTTATGGCTCTTCGTGCTGTTCGCACTAATGGAGATATTATTAGAGCAGGAAAAAGAACCATAAAAGATGTAGCAGGATACAACACAGCAGGTATCTTAATAGCTTCAGAAGGGACATTAGCTGTTCTTACAGAGCTTACATTAAAACTTATTCCAAAACCAAAATATAAAAAGACCTATATGGGAATCTTTCCAAATGTAGATAGTGCAATGAATGCCGTCTTTAAATCACTATCAGCAGGTGCAAACCCTGTTGCTATGGAGTTTTTAGATAAGTTAGTTATTGAGGCACTCATTGAAAAGTTGGGTGTAAATCTACCAACAGAGGCAGGTGCTGTTTTGGTTGGAGATGTTGATGGAAATGTTACTCAAGAGGTAGATTTTCAACTTGAAACACTAGAGAACTCATTTATGGAGAATGGGGCAATGGAGTTTAAAGTCGCCCAAGATGAAGCCGAAGCCAAAGAGCTTTGGTATGCTCGAAAAAATGCGTCTCAATCCATCACCATCTTTGGAAACAAAAAGCTCAACGAAGATATCTCTGTACCACGTTCACTTCTCCCTGAAGCGTTAGAGAAAATCTATGCGTTAGGGGCAAAATATGGCTTTAAAGTTCCATGTTTTGGTCATGCAGGAGATGGAAACATTCACGTAAATGTTATGATAGATATTTCCCAAATTGATGAGGGTCACAAGTGTATCGAAGAGATTTTCCAACTGGTTGTTGATATGGGTGGTACACTTAGTGGCGAACATGGAATTGGAACAAGCAAAGCTCCATTTATGGGGATTGCATTTAATGAGCAGGAGATTAATCTATTTAAAGATATTAAAAAGGCATTTGACCCAAACAATATCTTAAATCCAAGTAAAATGGGTCTGTAGAATGAGGTTAATTAAACTATATCTACTATTCATAATAATCTCTTTTACACCTCTTATGGCTGTTGATTACACAAAAAAATCAGAGGTAAAAGAGTTTATGCACCAAATGCAATATAGATATGGTTTTAAAAAGAGAACTCTTGATAGATGGTTTAGTAATGTTCGTAAAAATAGCTATATTAGACGTTTAAGACAAGGTTTAGTCTGTGGTGGTGGAAGATGTCGCTCAATGGGGAGTTGGGATATATACTATTTTAAATTTAAAAAGAGAGTTGGTGGTGGAGTCTACTTTATGCACAAATTTAGAAAAACTCTAAAGAGAGCATACAAAAAGTATGGAGTTCCACCTGAATATATCACAGCTATCATTGGAATAGAGAGTGAGTATGGTGTTATGCGTGGAGACTATTTTGTTTTTGACCGTTTGGTACATCTCTCTTTTGATAAGAGTGATAGAAGAGCTAAATTTTACAGAAAACAGCTAAAAGCACTAATGCGACTCTCTGCTAGAGAGAAGATAGACCCAAAAGATATTAGAGGTTCATCATCGGGAGCTATTGGTTTAGCTCAATTTATTCCAAGTACATATAAAGCTTTTGCTGTTGATTTTAACAGAGATGGGAAAAAACAGATGAATAATGTGGTTGATGCTATTGGCAGTATAGCATACTACTTTAAACGACATCATTGGAAAAAAGGGGAAGATGTAGCTGTTAGAGTTAGATATGAAGGTAACCATTTTGATGCTCTACCTACAGGATATAAACATACCTACTATAGAAAAAACTTAGATGGAATAGAGCCACGATATAGTTTCAACTATCATGGAAAAGTAAGCCTAATTAAACTAGAGAAACATGGATGGGATGAGCTTTGGTATGGTGGTAGAAACTTCTATGTTATTACACGATATAACCATAGTTCATACTATGCTATGGCTGTCCATAAATTAGCACAAAGTATTAAAAAATCTTATATCAAACGTTATGGAAAAGAGTTATGATATACAAAAGATGTATATCAAATTATAATGTTTTTGTGTGTGGGGATTTTTAGAGGTAAGGATTTAGGTTTTTAAAGTAGCCTCGTCCCCTTTTTCTCTCATATAGATTTCCACGCAGGAGCGATGGGAGCGAAAAATAAGACGTATAATAGCATAAATAATAGGAGAAGATATGAAAAAAGTATTCCAAATTACAGACAAGCACATCATCAATGAAGTACTAGACAAAGCAGAGTATGGCACATTAGCAGTATCTAATGAAAATACACCCTATGCCGTACCCCTAAACTTTGTGCGTATAGAGGAGAACATCTACTTTCATGGGGCATTAAAAAACAAAAAGATGAAGATGCTAGAGAAAAACCCTTATGTCTCATTCTCTGTGGTGGAGAGTTATTCTATCATTGCTTCATTTTTTAGCTCTCGTGATGGTTTGGCATGTCCTGCGACACACTTTTTTAAGTCTGTGAGCATAGATGGGGTAGCAAAGGTGGTAAGCAACAGAGAAGAGAAAGCCATGATGTTTGAAGCGATGATGCAAAAACTCCAGCCCGAAGGTGGCTACAAACCCTTTAGCGATGACGCGTATAATAAAGCACTCAAAGCCACAGCCGTGGTGAAGATAGTACCAAGTAATATTTCATGCAAATTCAAATTTGGTCAGCACTTAGATGAAGAGCGATTTGGGATGATACTAGAGCATCTGAAAGAGCGTAATAGTGATATAGATAATGAAACGATTGAACTGATGAAAAATTTAAAATAAAACCAAAATTATGATACACTAACCGATGTCAAACTATTGGCTCTTCTGCATCATTTTGCGATGGCTGTAGTTCTGTCTCTTGTGATGTAGGGAGTTGTTTTTTTCGCTCCCATCGCTACTGCGTGGGAGTGTATATGAGAATTAGATGTGTAAGGAATAGTACTTTTCGTATGTACCGAGGACGGCTTTTTTATCTCTATTAAAACATTATATCAAAAAACGCGTAGGTCGGGGTCTCCGTACC
>CAMZNQ010000301.1 GCA_947313765.1 uncultured Sulfurovum sp. | reverse complement strand
GAATATCAAAAAAACCTTGAATCTGTGAAGCGTGTAAATCGACTGTTACAACTCTTGTAATACCTGCTGTCTCCATAAGATTTGCAACTAACTTAGCAGATATAGGAACTCTTGGTTCTGCTTTTCTATCTTGTCTTGCATATCCATAGTAAGGAACAACTGCTGTAATTGACCGTGCAGATGAACGCTTTAAAGCATCAACCATAATAAGAAGTTCCATAAGATTGAAGTTTACTGGTGCTGAAGTTGGCTGAATAATAAAAACATCTTTTCCTCTTACACTCTCTTCAATTTTAACATTAATCTCATTATCTGAAAATTTTGTAATTTTTGCCTTTGAGAGTGGTTGGTCGAGATATGTTGAGACCTCAATAGCGAGTTCTTCATTGGCTGTACCAGAAAAAAGCATATATCCTGTCATTTGTTTACCTTATAGTTAGTATATTTCTAGCGAATTTTACCCATTTTTTAATAATAGAGTGATGATAGTTATCTAAGACTTTTTTGCTAAAATTAACATCGTTAATATTTTTTTAAAGGATAATCAATGTTTAACTTACTTCTAGTCCTTCTCACTGGTTTCATTATAGGATGGAATTTCCACGCATTTTACTCTGCATTAGGTTCACCCAAAATCATATATAATGATATCAACATATCACAAGAAAATAGTTTTAAACATCAAAAAGCTACACAAAAAGAGATTAATATCTCAAATATAATAGAAAAAACTACTCATTTAGAAATTAGTGAGAAAGATACTATTTCCAATATAGAACATGATAATTTCTACACACTATTAGATAAAAATCTTTTTTCAGATGCACTATCTCTATACTTAGATGCAGAAGATAAAGAGATATTTCTCTATCGTTCTAAACTAAATGAGTTTTTTAAAATAAAAAGTAGTGAGAATCCTAAAGAAGCTATTACCCAAATGGTTGAATATTTAGAAATAGAACCAAGTAATAATAAGATAAAAGAGATATTAATTGAGACATATAAATTTCAAAAGAACTATAAAAAAGCAATAGAGTTACTGATTAATCTCATGGATAATAGTAGTGATATGAGTGAAGAGATAGAAGAAAACATATTAATTACATCTCAAAAATATATTGATAAGCTTAATGACTCTAAAAAATATATGGAATTAAGAGTATTTTTAGAATCTCTAATGGAGCATGATTTTGTTCCATTCTCAACTTTTGAACTTGCAAAATATCATATTAATATGGAACAGTATAGCTCTGCCATAAGATTACTAAAAGAGATAGAGTTTAATGAAGAGTATGAATCAAAAGTAAAAAATTTATTTGAAGAGATAGAGAAAAAAATTACTATTTCTAACGAGTATTCATATCAATTACCACTAAATAAAAGTGGTTCTCACTATACTGTTAAAGCTACCATAGATAACACTCCTCTTACCTTATTAATTGATACTGGGGCTACACTAACCATGATTAATGAAAATAAAACTTTATCACTAAACACTCTTAATGAGTATATCAAATTAAATACAGCTGGAGGAGAGATAATAGCACAATTAAAAGAGGCGACAACATTTAAAGTTGGAGAGATAGAATTGAGAAACTTTAAAGTAACAACCTCATCCTTTAAACAGAAAAATGTAGATGGTCTATTGGGAATGAATTTCTTAAATAAGTTCAAATTCAAAATAGACCAAGAGAAAAATATTCTCTACTTATCTGAAAAGTAACTTGGCTTTAACATATAACTCCAGAGCCAATCACTCTATTCTCTTCATAAAAAACAGCTACTTGCCCATAGGCTAAACCAAATACAGGCTTAGAGAGTTTAACCTCTCCTCTCTCTCTGTTTTCATCAAGTCTTACTTCACATCCAATGGCTTGGGTTCTATATCTTACTTTAACGGTAATATTGGTATTGGAAGAGTCTAAATCTTTAAATAGATTAATATTTTTTATCTTAAATCTGTAAGCCTCTAACTCCTCTCTCATACCAACTACTACTTGATTCTTTTCAGGATTGAAAAATAAAACAAAATGTGGGTCATGCGCACCATCTACTGTGAACCCTCTTCGTTTTCCAATGGTGTAGTGCATATAGCCTTTATGTTTTCCAACTACTCTACCATCAGAATATACGGTCTCCCCCTCCAAATCAATATCCATATGTCTCTCTAAAACTTCTGTATAGTCATTCTCTACAAAACAGATTTCAGAACTCTCTTTTTGTGTTGCAAAATCTTTAAGAGGCTCTATTTTACTAGCATACTCTTTTACATCACTCTTAAGCCATGAGCCTAATGGAAATATTAATCTTGGAAGAACCTCTTTTCTAACTTGTGATACAAAATAGCTTTGGTCTTTTGAATCATCTTTTGCTGTTGAAAAAAACTCTCCATCACAATTTAGATAATGCCCTGTGGCTACTTTGTTGATTCCTAAAGAGTCTGCAAACTCTACCATCTTTCCAAACTTAATATTTCGATTACACATTACACAAGGGTTTGGAGTTAAACCCTCTTTATAGGTATCTACAAAATAGTTATATACATCTCTTTTAAAATCTTCGGCTAAATCTAAAAAGTGAACATCAATACCAAGATACTCTCCAACACGCTGTGCTTTTGTATAGTTAGCTTCATGATAACCCTTTTTCTCATGAAGTTTCATATATACACCTGTTACATCATAACCCTCTTTTTTTTTTTTTTTTTCTGTAACGGTGGAGTCAACATCACCACTCATTTCATCTAAGACTGTTTTTTTATTTTCCCTTTTTTATAATCAACCTTTATTTTTTTTACGCTTCTTTTTTTATT
>CAMZNQ010000300.1 GCA_947313765.1 uncultured Sulfurovum sp. | reverse complement strand
GTTTAGTTGAAATAGAACATCGGTTACCTCTTTTAACTCTTTATAGTTCTCTATGGAGTCATGAAAGTATGTGTAACGCTCTGGATGGGCAAGTATGGGTGTGTATCCTGCTTGTTGCATCTCATAAATCAGACTCTCTAGATCTCTAGGTTTCGTAAAGTAAGAGAGTTCAAAGAGGAGATATTTCTCTTTTCCAAATGTTAAAATTTCTCTCCTCTTAAGCAATTCATCAAAGCTCTCATCGGCAAAGTATTCAGCAGCTACTTCTAGCTCTATCTTTATTTCTCTTTTTTTCACTTCCTCTTTTAGTTCATGAAAACCATCTAAAATAGTTACTTGTGAATTAGGAAACATGTCACTAATGTGTGGGGTAACAATAAGCTTTTTATAACCCATACGCTTAAGTTCCATAATACGTGCTATGGACTCTTCCATGGTTTTAACACCATCATCTATGCTTGGGATTAGATGAGAATGTATATCTACACTTACACGTGATTTTTTATGGGTTAAAAAGGAAAACATTGATTAGACTCCATATCCATAGCCATAGCCATAGCCATAACTTCCACTTTTTTCATGTTTGACATCATTTAAGATAATACCTGCTGATTTGATATTTGCTTTATCTTTTAACTCCTGACAATGTTCAACAAAACCTTTTTCTGCAACATTAGCACGAACAACCAAGAGAACAATGTCACTGTACGGTAGGAGTATTTTGGCATCAATTACAGAACCTATGGGTGAAGTATCGAAAAAGATGTAGTCGTAGCGTGAAAAGAGTTCTTCTAGTGTCTCTTTAAATTTGTCACTCATTAAGAGTTCTGATGGATTAGGGGGAACGGCACCTGCTGGAAAAAAGTCTAAAGATTTATGAACTTTAAGGATAGATTCATCAAGTTCAATAGACCCTGCAAGGTATTGTGTCATTCCAACTTTATTACTCATCTTTAACTCTTGGTAGAGTCTAGGTTTTCTTAAATCTAAATCCATCATAAGCACACGTTTATTAATCTGAGAGAGACTCTCTGCTAAGTTAGCAATGATTGTTGTTTTACCCTCACCTCCTATGGTAGAAGAGATTAACATGGCAATAGACTTTTTCTCATTGGGGATGACAAATTGTAAGTTTGTTCGTATGTTTCGTATGGCTTCATCAAAAAAGCGTTTATCTTTTTTGTTAGGTAGTGCTCCATAGAGTGGGAGGTTGGTTAACTCTTTGACATCGGCTTCATTACGAATTTTAGTGTCCATCATGGCTCTGAGTAAAACATAAAAAATAGCCAGAATAACTCCTGTAATAAACCCTACAATAACAATAAGCTTTCTATTTGGCTTAATGGGTTTTAGGGCTTCTCTTGCACTCTCAATAATTTGTGTATTTTGAATAATAGAGGCTAAAGACATCTCTGTCTCCATCTTTTTTTGAAGTAAAAAGGTGTAGATGTTTTCACTAAGTACAAATTTACGTTTTAACTCTTGGATGGTTAAACTTTTTTTTTTTTTATTCTGTATGAGTGCATATTCATTTTTAATATCATCTTTAAATAGTTTTAATTTATTTTCTTTGGTCGCTTTAGTAGTAAGAATATTGGTAAGAATCTTCTCTTGAAGAGAGCTAAGACTATCTTGTAGTCGTTGGAGGTCTGTCTGAATATAGGCATGAATTTTTTCTTCAAGCTCCATAATCTTCTCATTCGCCTCTATTACCTCTGGATGGGTAGGGGTAAAGTTAAAAGTTAACTCACTTAAACGGCTCTTCTCCTCTTGTAGTTGTTCAATCAATCGCTCTAATTGTGGTCTCTTGGTTAATGCTTTTTCAGGGTTTTGAGCTTGAAGTTGCATCTCAGACAACTCTATGTTGGTTGCATGAAATAGTTCAATAAGAGCTTTCATAGAAGAGATGTTAATGCCACTGTTGAACAAGGATACCGTATTTAAGTTCCCACTCTCTAAGGCATGTTGAAAGTTATTTAGCTCTTCAAGTTGCAATTTAAACTTTTTAACAAGCTCTTTTTTTTCACTTAACTTCTCTAAGATAATTTTATTATTTGTCTCTGTGGTAAATAGAGCTTGGCTCTTTTTTTGATAATCTTTTAAGTTCTTACCCTCTCCTTGTAGCTGTTTCTCAATAACTCCAATTTGGTTATTTAAAAAACTTAATCTCTTTTTTAATTCAGAGGTCTTCTTGACGAGGGTTACCTCTCTAAACTTCTTCGCAATCTCCTCTACTACCTCTTTAGCTCGTCTTTTAATGGTATCGGTATAGGTAAGTTGTAGTATAGTATCAGAAAGAATATTAGTTTTTAGATTTGATAAAATATTATCTGAAATGAGTTCTGGGTTTGATTTTTTAACATAATAGTTAGCAACAGCTAAAGGATGTTTTTTAGTAACTTTTATGCTAAAATACTCATCTCTAATGGTTCTGTTAAAACTACATGTTCTGTTATAATCTAATGCTTCAATGGTAAGTATAAACTCTCTGTTGTTGATGGGGGTAATGGCAAAAAAAGTATCATAAAGTGTCTCATCTTCACGCTCTTGAAGCTTATCGTCATGAATATCTAAAAAGATATCTAGTGCTTCAATCTCATAAACCTCATTTTTACGATAAAAATGTTCAATAAAGTATCTTTGGGACAACTGCATCTCATTTATGACAGAATTGATGAAATCTCTTGTCTCTAAAGTGAGCTTTACGGTCTCTAGCTTCTTTTCACTAACGCCACCAAAAGCAGAGAGAGCATCTGGCATCATCATCGAACTCATAGAGGAACTCTCTTCATCTGAAAATGAAATCTTAACATCACTGCTATAGATATGTGGTAAAAAATAGCTATAGAGTGCTGAAGCTAACGTAACTAAAAAAGTTATCAATAAAATAGTTATAAAACCCTTTTTAAGGGTTCTAAAGAGTTGTCCTAAATCAATCTCATCCTCTTCTATTTGGATATTTTGTCTATTTTGCATTATTTACTCCCTATTGTGTTAGATATTTAATATTGACAAAAGTACTAAGGGTACTAGAGATGGCTTGAAGAATAGGAAGATAGTCATTAATAGCAACACGAACTGCTTTGGTGTCTTTGGGCTCAATGTAGACAATGCTATTGTTTTTTAACATAAGATTGTGACTATTAAGTGTTGAGAAGTTATTAAAATTTAATGTCTGCATTACATATTTCCCATTTTGCTCACTAATAATGCGAATATGGCTTCTAAGTGCTTGGTCAGTTAAGCCACCTGAACGAGCAATGACCTCAATGACAGATATGCTCTCTCCCTCTAGGGGTACAACACCCTGTTTAGTGACCTCTCCTAAAACATAAACTTTATGATTTTTGATAGAGCTTTTAATATAAGGTGCTTTGAGAAACTCTTTGTATTGAGAGGTTAATTTATGATTAAGCTCTTTAATAGTAAGTCCCACTACAGAGACACTATTAATCAAAGGTAGAAGGATTGTTCCATCTTCATAGACAACATATCTATTGCTTGGAACAGTAGTTATACCTCTATCATTCATCATAATATTTGAGCGTCTATTCATATTGATAATATCTATCTCTAAAATATCATTTGGGGTACTTTTGGAACTATAAGAGATATTTAACTCTTGAGTTGAAATAGCTTCTTGGGGTTTCTCTTGTTGAAAAAGTTTATACTCTTTAACACTACACCCTGTAAATAGATATATAGAAAGAAATAATATTGAAAATCTCATAATTAGTAAATACCTTTGAATAAATTATTTAAATATATTATAAAATGTTTTTTATATAATATAACTTAATATTAAATATAAAATATTAACAATAAGATTTTTTTACTATTTTCAGATTGAAAAAATATGATTATTGTTATAATTACTATAAATTATAAAATGCAATAAGGCTATACCTCAATGACAACCACACGTTTCGCACCATCACCAACAGGCTACTTACACATTGGAGGGCTTAGAACAGCTCTTTTTGCATGGATTTGGGCTAAAAAAAACCAAGGGGAGTTTCTACTTAGAATTGAAGACACCGATTTAGCTCGTAACTCTGAAGATGCTGTAACAGCCATTTTAAAAGCAGTTGATTGGGTAGGGATGAGTTATGATGGAGAGGCAATTTTCCAATCTAAACGTTTTGAACTCTATGCACAATATGTAGAGCAACTTTTAGAGGAGGGCAAAGCATATAAGTGCTATATGTCCAAAGAGGAGTTAACCGAGCTTAGAGAGTCTCAAATGGCAAGAGGAGAGCGAACCCGCTATGATGGTCGTTACCGTGATTTCACAGGTACACCTCCAGAGGGGGTTGAGCCTGTTATTCGTATTAAAGCACCTACTGATGGAACAATTAGCTTTGTAGATGGCGTAAAAGGGGAGATAAATATTGCTTCTTCTGAAGTGGATGATTTTGTTATTGCTCGTGCAGGTGGTGTACCTACCTACAACTTTGTGGTTGCCATTGATGATGCATTGATGGGATTAACCGATGTTATTCGTGGAGATGACCACCTATACAATACTCCTAAACAGATAGTGGTCTATGAAGCGTTAGGGTTTAAACTACCAAACTTCTACCATGTAGCCATGATAAACAATGAACAGGGTAAAAAACTCTCAAAACGTGATGGGGCGACAGATGTAATGGAGTATAAAACTTTAGGCTATCTGCCTGAAGCACTCTTAAACTTTTTAGTCCGTTTAGGGTGGAGTCATGGCGACCAAGAGATTTTTAGCATGGAAGAGATGATAGAACTTTTTGACCCTAAAAACATCAATAAGAGTTCCTCTAACTACAACCTTGATAAGCTCTTATGGCTCAACGCACACTACATTAAAAACAAGCCTCATGATGAACTAGCTGAACTTCTGGTTGATTTTGGCGTAGATATTCGAGAGCATGATAAAAGAGATT
>CAMZNQ010000299.1 GCA_947313765.1 uncultured Sulfurovum sp. | reverse complement strand
AATCTTTTGATTGGAAACCAATATCTAAAAAGAAAAAAATTACCAATATTGAGAAATCAAATATTCTTACTATTGATAATAGCCCCTCATTAAATATCTATAAAAAATACTTTCCAAATATTGAAAAAGACCCCTCTGTCTTTTTACAAGTTCCACTTTTTATTACTAAAAACAATGTATCATATACTGCAAATATTCTTACAAGCTACTCTTCCAATCAAAGTATTATAGTGGCACAAGAGCTTCAAGAGGGAGATATTGTTCAGCTATCCATTGGTAACTACAATGCAAGGATGAATAGAATACAAGAGATATACTCATTCCTATCAAATACACCTGCCCAAGCACTATGGATAGGTGCATGTGTCTCCTATGAGTATGGATTTAGAATTCCAATTATCCACTATATATCAAATATAAAAAGTAACAATCATATCTTTGGATATAGTACAATTCAAGAGTATTTCAATACAGAAAATCAGCCACATACAACACATAATCATACATTTATAATAGCTGCTATTTCAGAGTCTACAACTTCATATATTGAGCTAAAAGAGTTTACAGAAAAAAATATAAATGCATTTGAAATTGCAAATAAAAATCTATACTCAATTATGCACAAAACAGCGAATGAGTTGAACCTTTTGACTGAAAATCTTGAAAATATGGTAAACCAAAGAACCAAACAACTTGAAAATTTAAATAGAGAGCTTCAGATTAAGATTAATAATGCTGTACGTAAAGAGAAGAAACAAAATGCAATCATGAATCAACAATCTCGTTTAGCATCTATGGGTGAAATTTTGGAAAATATAGCGCACCAGTGGAGACAACCCTTAAATACAGTCTCATGGATGATGAATGATGTAATGATTAAAGCAAAACTAGGTAGAGAAGATGAGATTGATTTAGAGCTTTTAGCAAAAAAGGTAAACAACTCTGTTCAATTCCTATCTGATACCATTGAAGATTTTAGAAGATTTGTTGACCATTCTGACTTGCCACAAACATTTAATATTAAAAAAGTTATCAACTCTACTATTCTTTTAATTAAAGAGACATTGGTCAAATCAAATATTAAAATTGAGCTTGATTGTGCTAATGATATTAGATATAAAGGTTTTGAAAATGATTTAAAGCATGTTATTATGAATCTAATAAATAACGCTCGTGATGCTTTTGACGAGAAGAAAATAGATAATGGACTCATATCTATCCGTGTATATCATGAAAAAGATGAACTTATTATTGCTGTAAGAGATAATGCAGGAGGAATTCCAAAACCTATCTTAAAAAATATTTTTGAACCATACTTTACTACAAAGCATAAAACAAAAGGTACAGGATTAGGACTCTATATGAGTAAAAATATGATTGAAAGAGTCAATGGAACCATAGAGGTGTTAAGTATATTAAATAAAAAAACAACCTTTATCATTAGACTTCCTGACAAAGGTGCTTTACCCTCTAATTAAAATTAGGGGATATAGGCAATTGTAGGAATACCTAAACCTTCTGAAAAACCACACATTAAGTTTGCAGATACCAATGCCTGTGAACTTGCACCACGAAGAAGATTATCTATTGAACTATTTACAAATAGTCCATTTCCACTCTTCATAGCAAAAATATCACAGAAGTGTGTTCCTGCTGTACTCTTAATATCTACTGGTTTTTCTCTAATCCGAATAAACATATCATCTCTATAGAACTCTTTTAAAATTTCAAGTGGCTCAATATCCTCTTTTAAGGTAGCATAGACTGAAACTAACTCGCCACGTGTTGCAGGGATAAGATGAGGTACAAAGTTTACATTCATCTTTACACCATGTATCTTCTCTATCTTCTCTGCAATTTCAGGAGCATGTCGATGCTTTAAAGGATTATAGGCAAAGATATTATCATTAATTGTAACAAAATGTGTACTCTCACTCAATTTTTTACCTGCTCCACTAACTCCAGATTTGGCATCAACAAAAAGAGGTGCTGTATGTTCCAAGTAAGGGATAAAAGGTAAAATACCAAGTAGTGTAGCTGTTGGATAACAACCTGGCCCTGCTACAAGTTTTGCCTTTTTCAAATCTTCTCGATAATACTCAATCAATCCATATACAGAGTTAGGTAGATTGTCTATATCCTCATGTTTACAATAATGCTCCTCATAAGTCTCTAAATCTAGTCTATAATCGGCTGATAAATCAACAACTTTTACACGTTGATTAATAAGCTCTTTTGCAAACCCCATAGATGCTTTATGTGGTAG
>CAMZNQ010000298.1 GCA_947313765.1 uncultured Sulfurovum sp. | reverse complement strand
ATTTTATCATATTCTCAGATGCTTGTGAAAATGGAACTATTTCAAAGGACTCTTACGGAAATTCTAGAATGAACGTTAAGACAACTGTTGTTTCTCATGAGAAGTTTAGAGAAGAAAAAGAGGAATGTAAATCATTAATCTGTAAAACTACTAAACCAACTAATGTTTCAGTACTCACTTTATCAGGAGCTGATGATTGGAATTTCAGCTATGATTTTGGAGAAGATGGTGGTAATTTTACCAATGTGTGGTTTAAAGTTTTAGATAGAAATGATAGTATTTCTTGGAAAGAAGCTTTCTCTAAAGTTGAAATGGAAATTAAGTTACAACAACCCTTCATGGATGATAATGGTGATATAGATAAAAGAATCTCAAAAAGAGAAATATAATGGTTTTAGAATACATCAAAAATATAGATCCTAAATTAAGCAAGCTTGTCGTTAATTCTGACAAGCTATTAGCTTATATAAATGGAACAGATATTTATGAAAAGGTTGAATTTATAATCCATAATTGTGATGGTAATGATAAAAAACTATCTATCACAGACCCTCTTAATTCCCCTTATATTGATGTAGCTAATAAGAAAGGAACAATAACAGCTCAACAATTAGGTTTATCAAAGTATGAAGATAGTATATGGTCTATCCAGATTAAATACTATAGAAATACTTCAATCTGTGGAAGTGAGGAAACTCTTCTATTTGTAGGGGATGAAATTAGATGTGATGTTATAGAGAATGTTTCTAATGATCCTGATAGTGATGCAGGAACTTTATATTATTTCTTATCACAAGCTGATAAATGTCCATGTAAGGAAGATGATTTATGTAATATGTTAAAGCGATTAAAAGAGATTCTTTATGGAGGATGTAAATAAAATAGCTTGTGAAGGTATTAAAAAATCCAATATAAAGCTCCTGAAGGACGTTTATGGAGTTAAATGCTGTGATGATAATGGTGAGCTTAAAAAGCTCTTAAACCTCTCTATATTAACTAATAATCCTGATTGTGCTTGTTTAAGTAGTAATGAGTGTGATACTAAAAATATGGAAAGTTGTATAGATTCATCTTTCTTTTGTCCAGATATTTCAGAAGCAACTCCTGATATTAAACTTGTTAGATGTTCTTTACAGTGGAATTTATTTATATACAAAACTTTTGATTCTAATAGTCAAGTAGTTGGGGATTTTAAAGAGGAATGGGAATTTATTCCTGTTTTAAATGATTTTCCAGGAAAAACAACTCTACACCCAACAACTGTTGTTCAAACAATTGATAGATCTTTTTTAGCTTCTGATAATCTAATAAAGGTAACTTATGTATTTGATCTTCAATCAGATTATGATAATCTAGTAACAGCTTTTAATAATCTAAGTAATCAATTAGGTAGTATTCATAGAATTAAAGTTACAGGTTTAGATTTAATACTTCCTTATGATAGCTATTTACTTTCTATTGCTGAAATACCTGCTAGTAAGGAAGTAGTTATTACCCTAAGAAAAGTACCATCAATAGCTGACTTCTATCCAACTGATAGATTAGCTTTTTGGGGAGAATTTATAACAATTACTTATGATGAGATTTATAAGGGATTATCTCTATATTCTGGTACAGATATAATAGAAACAACAACTTTCTCATCAAATAAAAAAGAAAAAGATATTCCAAACATTCGTAATACATTTGACCAAATGATTACTCAAACAATAAATGGTATTGATGAAACTTTCCATCTAGTTTTTAAACCAGATGTAGGTTATAACTGTGCTGATAATAATGAAATATGGTGGTTGAAAAATGATGGAACACAAGTAAAAGTATATTAAAATGAAAAATGAAAAGGGATTATTGGATTTTCTAATCCAAAATTCAGGTTTACCTGAGAACTTAACTTGGTATGAAATTGGTAAACAATTTAACATACAACCTCCAGATTTAGAAAGAGCTTTATCTGATAGTAAGTATGAGAAAGATGCTATAAAGAAGGCAGCTTTCCATATTTGGAAAAAATACTTATCTAAATCACTAGATTCAGTAGAACTTGTAGTTACTGAAGATGGTACTGAAGTTAGAAAGGTTCAACCTAAAAGATTGTTCTTTGATATAGAAACATCATACAACATTGTTAAGGGTGTTTGGAGAACAGGGTATAACTTAAGTGTCCAACCTGAACAAATAATAAGGGAAAGAGCTATTATTTGTGTATCATATTCATGGGAAGGAAATGATGAAATTCATACAATCTATTGGAATGATGGAGATGATAGAGAACTTATAAAAGAGTTTATCCCTATCTTAGAATCTGCTGATGAAATTATAGGGCACAATATTGATAAATTTGATATTAAATGGGTTAGAACTAGAGCACTCTACCATTCTATCCCTATGAGCTTCAATATAAAAACAACTGATACTTTAAAACTAGTAAAGAAATACTTCTACCTAAATTCCAATAAGTTGGATTATGTAGCAACTATTGTAGGGGTTGAAAATAAGCTCTCTCACAGGGGAATTTCAATGTGGGATGATATAATACTCAGAAATGATAAAAACGCTCTCAAGGAGATGGGAGAGTATTGTGAGAAAGATATTGTAGTTACTAAAGCTGTATATTATAAGGTGAAACCTTATTCTCAACATACAGTCCACCACAGTGCTTTAAAAACAGGTGATAAATATTCATGTCCTGAATGTGGAAGTAAAGAAATAAAATTAGTAAAAACAACTGTTACTAAATTAGGTACCTTAAAGAAAGAGGTTGAGTGTACTTTATGTACAACTTCTTTTATGCTATCTGAAAGTAACTATAAAAAATTTACTATAATTGATACACTTTAATACTTTAATCCAGAGAGAGTTAAATAGCAAATTTAAAGATTTAAAGTTTGTTGAGAAGACTCATAAGTACTACTTAGATGGAGATCCTATTGAAAAATCAGTAAGTAAACTAATAGAAAGCTTCTATAAGAAATTTGAAGCAGATAGTGTTGCTTATGGATACGCAAAGAAATATGGGTATGATGTTAAAGATGTTAAATCCGCTTGGAAAGGGGAGAATAAAATAGCAATTACTCAAGGAAGTAAAACC
>CAMZNQ010000297.1 GCA_947313765.1 uncultured Sulfurovum sp. | reverse complement strand
TACCAGAATCCAAAATATTTCGTAGAGTCTTTTCGTAGAATTTTACATCATGAGCACCTTTACAACCTGGTGGTAAATCCATCATAGTTACAACTACTTCATGGTTAAGTCCATGACGTTTAATACACTCTGCTGAATAAGCCAAGTTATCTACATCGTTCAACGCATCAAAGTTTCTAATGGTAGTTGTTCCATGTTTTTTAAACATCTTTGCATGTAAATCAATAAGCTCTCTACTCCCTGTATCAAGCATTACTGTATTAATCCCACGTGAAAGAGTTTGAAGATTTGCTTCTGGACCTACAATCTCTCTAAATCTATCCATCATATCAAAAGCATTCTCTTGCAAATAGAAGAAAAGACTCTGAAATCTAGCTCCTCCACCAAACTCAAAGTGATTGATACCTGCACTCTTTGCAGCCTCTACTGCGGGGAAAAAATCCTCCATAAGAACACGACCACCAAAAACAGATTGAAATCCATCTCTAAAGGTTGTATCCATCACATCAATATATTTTTTTGCCATATTATACCTTTACTCTTATGATTTTTTATTACGAAATTCTGTTACAGCGGCGATAATTGCAGCAACTCTACGATTTTCATCTTCTGCATCAACTGCTGGAGTAGCAGGTGCTTTTGGAGTATTTTCGGGAAAATACTTTGCGATAAGTTTAGCTTGAAGTTCAACTACTATTACAAGAATAAGAAGAAATAAAAATACAACTCCCATTCCTAGTACCATAAACTTCAATGCTTCCATTACATAATTGACTTCAGCCATTAAAATACCTTCTGTACTAAATTTATGCAATATTCTAACTATCTTATAATTAAAAAAGCTTAATTTATCTCCTCTTTCCCTTTCTATTACTTTTACGTGCTACTTTTTGTTCATCGTAATAACTCTCTATCATAGAGCGTACACTATCTTCACCATAGCCTATCTTGGAGATAGATATTTTTTTATCTACAAAGAGTAGAGAAACAACACGCTCTACAAATTCATGATAATCCATATCTTCCATACTATCAATAAAATCTACAGCACTATCATGAATAGTAACATCACGAACACTACTCTCTAATAGTTCAAAATCTATAGCTCTATCTTCTGAATAGTCTTTAAATTCAATAGTTGCCAACTGCATATCTGCACCAACCTCTTTTTGAATACGTTGAAGCTCTTTAAACTCATCTGTAGATACTAGAGTAATAGCCTTACCTTTTTTTCCTGCACGACCTGTTCTTCCTATTCTATGAACATAAGATTGTGGGTCAAAAGGGATATGGAAATTAAAAACATGAGTTACCTTTTTAACATCAAGACCTCTTGATGCAACATCTGTAGCAACCATAATTTTACTCTCTCCACGACGATAAGCTTTTATAATCTCCTCTCTATCCATCTGTTCTAAATCACCATGTAATCCAGAGGCATTAAATCCCATTGCTTGTAGATGCTCTGTTAATCTATCTACCTCTCTCTTCATACGACAAAATATAATAGATTTATCTATATCCTCTGTCTCTAAAAGTTTAACAATTGCTTCATCTCTTTGAGACTCATCAATAACATAGTAGAACTGCTCAATAACATTATTGGTTGTTCCATCATCTCCTGCAAGAACTGAAATAAATTGAGGATTAGTTAAAATCTCATTTGCTAACTCTTTAATTGGTTCAGGCATTGTAGCTGAGAAGAGTAGAGTCTGTCTATTTTGAGGAATATACTCAAAAATCTCTTTAATATCTTCCAAAAATCCCATATCAAGAATTTCATCAGCCTCATCTAGCACAACTATTTCAGGGTTAAAGGAGTCTATTTTCCCTTTTTTATATAAATCTTTGAGTCTACCTGGAGTTGCAACTACAATTTGAACACCTTTATTGATTAGAGCTATTTGTCGTCCATACCCAACACCACCATAAACTGTAATGGTGCGTATGCCACAAAAGCGTCCCAAATGATAAAGCTCATCGGAAACCTGTGTTGCTAACTCTCTAGTTGGTGTAATAACTAAAGCTCTCTCAATCTCTTTTTTTGCGATTTTATCCATTAGTGGTAGACCAAATCCAGCTGTTTTACCAGTACCTGTATGGGCTTGTGCTACTAAATCTTTCCCATTTTCAATAATGGGAATTACTTTAACTTGAATTGGACTAGGCTCTTTAAACCCTGCTATTTTAACCCCTTTTAAGAGGTCTTTATGAAAATTGAATTCATTAAATTTCAAATTTTTACCTTACAAATTTTACAAGGGTCAACATAGAGTTAAACCCCTAAAATATAAACGTAGATAGAGACATCTCTCTGCCATTCATTTATATATCATAATATCATCAATAAAATAATTCCAAAAACTATTCTATAAATACCAAATGCAACAAAAGTAAAACGTTGCAAAAATATAATTAACATCTTTATAGTGATATATGCAACCACAAAAGATACTACAAAACCAACGGCAAAAGCCGTTAAATCAGCACCAATAAAATCTTTATAGTGCTTTAGCAAGTCATAACCACTAACAGCCATCATTACGGGAATAGCCAATAGAAATGAGAACTCTGTAGATGCCTTACGTCCTACACCACTAAGCATTCCTGCAATAATGGTTGAACCTGCTCTACTTGTACCTGGTACTAAAGATAATACTTGTCCAAAACCAATGGTAATTGATTGTTTCCAACTAATATCTTCTATATCTTTAGATGGACTTTTGTCATCATTATGAAAATACTCAACAACAATAAAAATAACTCCACCAATAATAAACATCCACGCAACTGTTTGAACATTAAAAATCTCTTTTACCCAATCTTTTAATAAAAATCCAATAATTAATAGAGGTAAAAATGCTGTCATTATCTTAGACCAGAGCTTAATCTCTTTAAATTTAATCTTCTCTCTATATAGTAGCATAACTGCTAATATTGCTGAAAACTGTATTATTACCTCATAGGCTTTAACAACTACACTCTGCTCCACACCTAAAAACTTACTAGCCACAATCATGTGACCTGTAGATGATATAGGTAAAAACTCTGTAAAACCCTCTATTATACCAATAATAATTGCCTGAAAAATATCCATGACTCAATATCCTATATTAATTTAATTTAATTTATATTTATTTTTTTATAAATCTTCTTATATCTGTTTAATTTATCTATTTATATACAAAAAATAGTAGCTCTAAACTATTTTTAAAATCTCTCTTAAATCTTTTATATCTATAATATCTGTAGCAGACTCTTTTAAAATTGGTTTAGCACAAAAAGCTACTCTAATGTCAGCATGTGCAAACATACTTAAATCATTTGCTCCATCTCCTACAACTAATGTATCTGCTCTATCTACTCCAAGTAGATTTTGGAGACGTACAATCATATCTCCTTTAGCATCAGAGTACATCATCTCTCCACCTGCAAAACCTGTTAAAAAACCATCCTCTTGATGTAAAAAGTTAGCAAAATCTGCATCAACTCCCAATTTTTCACAAGCAGGTTTTGTTGCATCTCTAAAACCTCCAGAGAAACAGACTACTTTATAACCTCTATCTTTTAAACCATCTACTACATCTTTAGCTCCATTCATCATAGGTAGTTGGCTACAAATATCTTTAACCTTTGAATATGGTAAACCCTTCAAAAGTGATACACGTTCAACTAATGAGGAGTAGAAGTCTAACTCTCCTGCCATTGCTCTAGTTGTAATCTCTACAACTCTCTCTTCTATACCCAACTCTTTTGCAAAGAAATCTATTGTTTCTCCATCCATAAGCGTTGAATCAAAATCAAATACTGCTAATTTCATCTATATATAGTACCTCTATGTTAATTTTTGGTAGAATTATAGCCAATTACTTGTTAGGATTAAAATATAATATATGTTTGAAAATTTTTGTAAAACACTAAATAGCAATAGACCCTTTATTACTGTAGAGATTACTCCTCCTCATGGAGCATCTCTTAAACCTATTCTTCAAAAGATAGAAGAGCTTAAACTTCATGAAAAAGTAGCTGGTTTTTCTGTTACAGACAACCCTTTAGCAAAACTTAAAATGTCTGCTATATTATCATCAATTCAGATACAACAAGCCTTTAATAAGCCTGTTATTGCAACTATGAGTATGAGAGATAAAAATAAGCTCTCTTTACAATCAACTCTTTTAGGTGCAAATGATTTAGATTTAAGATGTATATTGGCTCTTACAGGAGACCCAGCTAAACTATCTGACCAACCAGAGGTAAAGGGTGTATTAGAGCGTGACTCTACACTACTCTTAAGTATTATATATAAACTAAATAATGGTTTTGACTACTCAAATAAAGAGCTAAAGCCAAAACCAAAACCTATATATCCATTTGCAGTAGCAAATGCCTATGCAAAAGATATGAACCGAATCAAAAAAAAGATGATAAAAAAACTTAACTATGGTGCAAGAGCTATCATTACTCAACCTGTATATGATATTGAAAATGCAAAAGAGTTAATTGAGATTTTTGAAGAGGCAAAATATGAGAGCATTAGAGATACAGCAAAAGATGCACAACTTATCTTAGGACAATTTCCTGTTGTAAGAGCAAGAACAGCAAATTTCATATCAGATAATGTCCCAGGCATTACTGTTCCTAAAAAAATTATAGATGAGATGAACCTTGCGGGAATGGATGGAGAGAAAAAAGAGCAAGAGGTCGGATTTTCTATATCAAAAAGAGTTTTTGATGATATAATAAGAGTTCATCCAAAAGTACATTTAATGACACATAATCGTTTTGATTTATGTTTAGAGTTAATTGGTGACAATTAATACACAACATTAACATATACTTATTAAAAAAATAAAGGAAATAAAATGAATGAACACGAATCGTTTCATGAATTGGGACAATTTCATGGTGAGAGTGCAACACAAGCTGTAGGAGTCAATAATAGTGTAGGAGATACACCTTTTCCATTCTTAGATATGGGAACAAGCTTTGTTATAGGTTTTGCTATTGGTTATTTTTTAAAAAAGAGTTTTAAATTTATGTTGATTATGTTAGGTCTAGGTCTTGTTGTTCTTTTTATACTAGAGTCAAAAGGTATGTTTCATGTAGATGACCAAGCAATTCAAAATAGTGTATCTTCTGGTGTAGACTCATTTCAAAATATTGTAGCTATGCTAAAAGAGAGACTATCTAAAATGGAGCTATTAACAGGTGCAGGAGCTATTGCTGGTTTCTTTGCAGGTCTAAAATTTGGCTAGAATAAAACTTCTAGTCTCTGCTCTTGAACCATCATCCAATCTACATCTCAAAGCACTTTTAAAACATACTAAAGATATTCAACTATTAGGAATATTTGATAAATCTTTAGGAACTCCTCTATATGATATTTCAGATATGGCAATCATGGGTATAGTTGATGCCATAAAAAAATTAAAATGGTTCTTTAAAGTAGCAGACGAGATGGTAGAGTTAGCAAAAGATGCAGATAAAATACTACTGATGGATTCATCAGGGTTTAATCTCCCTCTAGCTAAAAAGCTAAAAAAAACCTACCCAAACAAAGAGATTATCTACTACATCTTACCTCAAATATGGGCAAGTCGTCCAAAACGTGCAATTAAGCTAGAGAGATATTGTGATAGACTACTTGGAATTCTACCTTTTGAAGTTGACTATTACAAATCTAAAGCAGAATATGTAGGACACCCTCTTTTAGATGAGATAAAAAATAAACATAGAGAAGATAGAAAAGATAGTAATATTATCTCATTTATGGCAGGTAGTAGAGAGAGTGAGATAAAAAGGCTTCTACCTATTTTTAAAGAGTTAAGAAAAGAGTTAAAAACAAAAGAGGCTTTGCTTATTATTCCAAGTAGTTTTTCAGATGAAAAGATTAACAAACTATATGGAGATATATCTATGTTTAAAATAGAAAGAGATACCCATAATGCTTTAGCCATCTCAGAGTTTGCCTTTATCTGTTCAGGAACTGCTACACTAGAATCAGCTCTAATTGGAACACCTTTTACTCTCTGTTACATAGCTAAAAAGATAGATTTTTTTATTGGTACAAAGATTTTGAAGATTAAACAGGTAGGTTTAGCAAACATAATATTAACTAACTACAATGGTAGTACCCTCCACAATGAACTACTACAAGAGAGCGTTACAGTAGATAATCTAATCAAAGAGTATTTAACTACAGATAGAAATCTTTTTGAGAAAAAAGCTAAAGAGTTAAAAGAGTATCTAAGTCATGGAAGCTCTGCTAATGTAGCCAATATTATAGGAGATTTTTAATGCTAGTACATATATGTTGTTCTGTGGATAGTCACTATTTTTTACAAAAATTACAAAATGATTATCCAAATGAAAAATTGATAGGATTTTTCTATGACCCAAACATACACCCATATAGTGAATATCAACTAAGACTTCTTGATGTAAAACGTAGTTGTAAAATGCTTAGAATTGAACTATTAGAGGGGGATTACGATATAGATAGTTGGTTAAAAGCCGTCAGAGGATTTGAAAAAGAGCCTGAAAAAGGGGCTAGGTGTGCCATCTGTTTTGATAGACGTTTTGAAGTAACAGCTCAAAAAGCTTTTGAAATTGGAGAAAAAAAATTTACCTCTACTCTCTTAACTTCTCCCAAAAAGTCATTAAAACAGCTAAAACATTCAGGAGATGCGTTAGCAGATAAATTTGGAATAGAATTTATTGCACCAGATTATCGTAAAGCTTCAGGAACACAAGAGCAAAATATATTGGCTAAAAAAGATTCTCTATATCGTCAAGACTACTGTGGTTGCCTATTTGGACTAACTATGCAACGTGATAGACAACAAAAACTAGCTGATGAATTATTCTCCCCTATATCTAAACAGATATTACCTGAATCTATTGAATCACGCATAAAACTATATGAGAAACGTTGGAAATATGAAGAGAGTAACATTAAGTATAAGATAGTAAAAGAGCGTTTTTTAAATTGGCGACAAACATCTGCTCTTTTAAAAGTAAAAAGAGAGGTTACTCCTGCACATTTTCTACCATACTCTATATTAAAAAGTGGATATACAAGAGGTAAAATAGATAGCAATATAAGAGATTTATACTATATGAATAGAGATGAAGTAAAGTTTATAACTTTAGATAGTTATAATAGATTGGTAAAGAAAAACTTTACAAATATCTATGAATTGATTTATAACTCTCCAAGTTTTGAAGAAGAGCTTAAAGTTAGAAGTCAATTAATTAGAAACCCTTATGATTTATCTTTAATAGTGGTGGTTAAACATATTCCAACACAAAAGATTGAACTAATATATAAAAGCGATGTTTATCAAGATGTTAAAGAAGTTATAATAAAATTATCATAATATTTTAGTTATATTTAGGTAGAATAATTAAAAAAAATATATAAAAGGTTCAATATATGCTATATAATGTAGTTGAAATTCAAAAAATACTACCACATAGGTATCCATTTTTATTACTTGACCGTGTTACAAAACTTGAAGAGGGGGTTAGCATTGAAGGGTATAAAAATGTATCTATCTCTGAACCTGTTTTTCAAGGACATTTTCCAGAACACCCAATCTACCCAGGAGTTATGATTATTGAAGGAATGGCACAAGCAGGTGGAGTACTTGCTTTTAAGAGTTCAAGTGTTGATGAGCAAGAAGATGCAAAAAACAAAGTAGTCTATTTTATGAGTATTGACAAAGCCAAATTTCGTTCACCTGTAACGCCTGGAGACCAATTAGTCTATAGATTAAATGTCATTAAACAGCGTGGTGCTATATGGCAATTAGATGCAAAAGCATATGTAGATGATAAATTAGTTGCAGAGGCTCAATTAAAAGCGATGATTGTAGATAAATAATAATATAAATTAAAGAAGGTTTTTAGTGTCAAATATACATTCAACAGCAATCATAGAAGAGGGAGCAGTAATAGGTAAAAATGTAACTATTGCTCCATTTGTAACCATCTCTTCTAAAGCTACTATTGGCGATAACACAACCATTGATGCCCATGCAAACATATCAGGTAAAACAACAATTGGAAGAGGAAATCATATCTTCTCTCATGCTGTTGTTGGTTCTATCCCCCAAGATTTAAAGTTTGCAGGAGAAGAGGTTGAGCTTATTATTGGAGATAATAATAAAATTCGAGAATTTACACTAATTAACCCTGGAACAAAAGGTGGTGGAAGTATTACTAAAATTGGAAATAATAATCTTTTAATGGGATATGTCCATATAGGTCATGATGTTATTCTTGGAGATAACTGTATCTTGGCAAATGGAGTCAATCTAGCAGGACATGTAGAGTTAGGAGACAATGTTGTAATTGGTGGATTAACACCTGTTCATCAATTTGTCCATATTGGAGATTTTGCAATGATTGCTGGAGCATCTGCATTGAGTCAAGATATACCACCTTACTGTTTAGCAGAGGGAAATAGAGCTGTTCTTAGAGGGCTTAATATAACAGGTCTTAGACGACATCTAAGCAGAGATGAGATAGATACTTTAAAGATAGCTTACAGAGAACTGTTTGAGAGTGGTCAAGCACTTCAAGAGAGAGCTAAAAAGCTATTAGAAAATAGTGAATCAAAAGTTATAAAAAATTTAGTAGAGTTTATCACAAAATCAAAACGTGGTATTCCATATATAAGGAAAAATAGTAATGGCTAGAAAAAAGTGTAGTTTTTGTAATACTACAGAGAAAAAAACAAACCCATTTATAGCAGGAAATGGTGTATATATATGCTCTAACTGTATAGATTCAGCACATCAAATTCTCTTTGGAGAAGATGAATTTGAAGAAGATATAGAGGTAGAGGATAGTCAACCTCAAACACTACTCATTCCAAAAGAGATACATAATATCTTAAATGATTATGTAATAGGTCAAGAACAGGCAAAAAAGACACTCTCTGTAGCTGTATATAACCACTATAAAAGAATATTTAAATATACTCATGATAATGATACCTCAATTGAAAAATCAAATATCTTACTTATAGGACCTACAGGTTCAGGTAAAACACTCTTAGCTCAAACAATTGCAAGATTTTTAGATGTACCAATTGCCATCTCTGATGCAACTAACTTAACTGAAGCTGGTTATGTAGGAGAAGATGTTGAAAATATTTTAACAAAACTACTACAAGCAGCTGATGGAGATATTAAAAAAGCAGAACGTGGAATAATCTTTATTGATGAGATGGATAAAATTGCTAGAATGAGTGAAAATCGTTCTATCACAAGAGATGTTTCAGGAGAGGGTGTCCAACAAGCACTTCTTAAAATTATTGAAGGTTCAGTAGTAAATATTCCACCAAAGGGTGGGAGAAAACATCCAAATCAAGATTTTTTACAGATAGATACATCAAACATACTATTTATTTGTGGTGGGGCATTTGACGGAGTTGAAGAGATTATTCAAAGACGATTGGGTGCAAATCAACTTGGTTTTGGACAGGAAAAACGAAGCTCTAAAGAGAATGAAGATGTAATGCATCTTATTGAGTCAGACGATTGAGTTCACTTTGGTATTATTCCAGAACTAATAGGACGACTACATATTACAGCAACACTAGAACCAATAACACTTGAAGATATGATAAGAATTTTAACTGAACCTAAAAATTCAATTATGAAACAATACAAAAAACTTTTTGAGATTGATAATGCTACTTTAACATTTGAACAGAGTGCATTAGAGGCTATTGCAGAAAAAGCTATTAAACGAAAAACAGGAGCAAGAGGTTTACGTTCTATTATGGAAGAGGCTCTCTTAGATATTATGTATGAACTTCCAGAACTAGAAGGATACGAAATTATTATTACAGATAATGTAATAAAAAATGGTGAAAAACCAATTTATATAAATAATTCAAAAACAGCATAGGGGTATAAAAAATGTTTAAACGATTTTTAGGAATGTTTTCAAATGATTTAGCAATAGATTTAGGAACAGCAAATACATTAGTTCTAGTCAAAGGAAGAGGTATATGTATTAATGAACCATCAGTAGTTGCCATTCAATATGATAAACATGGAAGAGAACACATTTTAGCAGTTGGTCAAGAGGCGAAAGATATGGTAGGTAAAACACCTGGAAATATTAAAGCTATTAGACCAATGAGAGATGGAGTAATTGCAGATTTCAATACAACAGAGATGATGATTCGTTACTTTATTGAAAAAGTACACAATAGAAAAGGACTCTTCTCTCCTAGAATTATTATCTGTGTTCCATTTGGATTAACTCAAGTTGAAAGAAAAGCAGTTAAAGAGTCTGCGATGAGTGCTGGAGCTAGAGAAGTTTATCTGATTGAAGAGCCTATGGCAGCAGCCATTGGTTCAGGAATTCCAGTAAAAGAGCCAAATGGAAACCTTGTTGTAGATATTGGTGGGGGAACTACTGAAATTGGTGTAATATCTTTAGGAGGATTAGTTCTCTCAAAATCTATTAGAACAGCTGGAGATAAGATTGATAAATATATCATAGACTATATGAAGAAAAACTTCAACCTTCTTATTGGAGATAGAGTTTCAGAAGAGATGAAAATAAATATTGGTACAGCAATTCAACTAGATGAAGAACTTAGCATGAATGTTAAAGGTAGAGACCAAGTTACAGGGCTTTTAACATCTGTTGAAATAACATCTGAACATATAAGAGAAGCCATAAAAGAGCCTCTAAAAGAGATTGGAGAAGCACTTAAGCTTGTACTTGAACAGACTCCTCCTGATTTAGCAGGTGATATTGTTGAAAATGGTATTGTCCTAACAGGTGGTGGAGCTTTAATTAGAGGATTAGATAAATATCTATCAAATATTATTAAACTTCCTGTTTATGTAGCAGAAGACCCACTACTAGCAGTAGCAAAAGGTACAGGAAAAGCACTTGAAGAGATTGACCTATTACAACAAACCGTATATGAAGAATAGCAAATTTATTTTTCTATCTATCTTTATTATTACCATAATATTCCTCTTGCGAAAAGAGGACTCTTTTCAAGATAAATTTGCAACAGCTACATTACCTATAAAAGAGAGTTATCTAAACATAGCTAATAGTATTAAAGATTCTAAAGATAAATATTTAGAACAAGCAGAATCTATAGAAAAGTTAAAAGATGAAAATCTTCTACTTAGAAAATATCTATATCAACAGAAGATAAAAATTGTAAAACTAGAAGCACTACATAAATATAATGAAGAGAAATTTAATCTTCATGAAAATATCTTAAGAGTTCAAACCATATCTTACAAAAAGTTAAATGATTTTTCACAAATATATCTAACTAAAGGTAATGAACTAAAAGAGGATAAGATTTTTGGACTTATTCAAAAAAATGTTGTAGCTGGTATTGCTATAAAAACCGATGAACCACTAAAAGGAATTTTACTATCTAATCAAGAGTGCCAATTTTCAACATTTATCGGAGAGAAAAAAAGACCTGGAATTGCAAAAGGAATTGATGCTAAACATATGGAGATTAATTTTATTCCTAAATGGTCAGAAATCAATATTGGAGATAAAGTTGTAACATCTGGATTAGATAATATCTTTTTACCCAATATTCCTGTAGGTATTGTTACTAAAGTAATTACACAGAGTACATACAAGACTGCAATCATAAAGGTTCATGCTGATGTACTACATCCAGATTTTTTCTACTTAGTTAAGAAAGTTGTACACAAACCAATAGATATTAATATCTCAGCAACAACTTCAGATGAGAATCAAACTGTTAAATAAAGGGAAAAAATGTCAAACAAAAACCAATCATCATCTGCTATATGTTTTTTTAGTTACATTGTAGTAGCTCTGCTTCCAACCATATTTTTTGCAGGAATTGTATTAGGCTATCTACATAAAATTCCATTAAAGGTAAATATAGAATCTTTAATTATTCTATCTGTTATATATTTTACTTATTTGCTTTTTATTAAACACAATGCAAATGTTGCTATTTGTCGAATGCGTAATGAGTATATTAATCTACAAAAATCTCTGCAAAAACATATCAAAGATAACTCTTTAACTATCTTTAATCAGACAAAATCTACTATCAATATTACAGATTTTATAACTGATTATTACAAAACATTTAGAAATGATAACTTTGCATCCGTTGCTCCATCTTTTTTTCCAATGCTAGGTATTCTAGGAACATTTACAGCTATCGCACTCTCAATGCCTGACTTCTCTTCTAATAATACAGAGGCACTAGACCGTGATATCTCTCTACTTCTTGCAGGAGTAGGAACAGCATTTTATGCATCTATATATGGTATTTTTCTCTCTATTGTTTGGACATTTTTTGAGAAAAGAGGTCTATCTAAAGTTGATATGGATTTACACGAACTTCAAGATATTTATCAATCATATATATGGTCAGAGAGTGAACTAAGCCGTCATGAACATATGCAAGATGAGTTAAGAGATAAAAATATGATTAAAGCATTTAAAGAGGTGTTTAATCTTGATTTTATCCAAATACTAAATGAAAAACATCTCGAAAATTTTAAAACTATTATTAATGAGACAAATAGACACTTTACTAATGTTACAAATCATATGCAGATGGTTTCAACAGATTTAAAAGATACCATTTCAAAAATTCACTCTGCCAAATCGGTACTAGAGGCAAATGCAAATATAGAGAAGAATATTAAAGAGTTCAATAGAACTACAAAAGAGTTAGCAAATAGTATTCATAAGTTTGACTCCTCTTTAGAACATGCACTAACACTTAGTTTTACTAAAATTGATAAGGAGTTAAGTGATATTATTATTAAACTTGCAAATTTTGCAAATAGTACAAGTCAACAAAATGCTATTTTACAAGATACCATAAGTAAATACCATAAACAGATTTCTAATACAATTGAGAATCACTAATGTTTAATCACAATAGTAAAAATCAAGAGAGTAGCAACTTTTGGATATCTTATGCTGACCTAATGTCTGGACTTCTGTTTGTTTTTATTCTTCTTATTGGTTCAATTATGGTTAAATCCTCTACACTTAGAAATATTCTAAAAGATAAAGAGAGTATATTAAATCAACAAGAGGAGGTTTTAGATGAACAGTCTGATGACCTTATCGACCTATCTCAAAATATTGCAGTTAAAAATGATGAGATTAGCAAACTTCGTAACCTTTTAGCAAAAAGAGAGTCATCACTAGAGGCGACTAATAGAGATTCAATTATCTCTAAAGAGAGTCTAAAACTAAGAAGTGATGAGATAAATAGGTTGAACCAACTGCTATTGGCTCAAAATACAAAAATAGATAAATACTCCAACCATATTCTTATATTACAAAACTTAACCCAAGAACAGAATAGTACGATAAACAGTAAAGAGAGTAAATTAGATGAGTATAAAAATAAAGTTTTACTACTCTCAAATAGTTTAACAGAGCAGAAAGAGAGCTTAAAACTAAATGAAGATAAACTCCTTAAACTTGCACAAGCACTAGATAGTAAAGAGACTAGATATGATAAACTACTAGAGACACTACAAGCTCAAAAAGCAAAAATAAAATCATTAACAGGAATTAAACTAAAAGTTATAGCAGAGCTAAAATCATCACTTGGCAATAAGATAAATATTGACAAAAAGAGTGGTTCACTACGTCTCGCTTCAAATATTCTTTTTGATAAAGGTTCAGCTCAATTAAAAGATGAAGCAAAGAGTGAACTTAGAAAAAATTTTATTAAATATGCAGATACACTCATATCAAATCCAAATATAAAAGAGCATCTTGATAAGATTATTATTGAGGGGCATACAGATTCAGATGGCTCATATCTATATAACCTTGACCTATCTCAAAAACGTGCATTTGCTGTAATGCACTATCTCTTAACACTAGACTACATTAAAAGACATAACATAAAAGAGAAGCTTGTTGCTAGTGGTCGTTCATACCTAGACTCTATTAAAGTAAATGGTGTTGAAGATAAAGAGGCATCAAGAAGAATAGAGGTTAAATTTAGACTTAAAAATGAAGATGCTATGTATGAGATAGAGAGGATTTTAGATGCAAATTAATTTTGAAGCAAAAGAGCTTAAAAAAGCAAAAGAGCATGTTAAGGGACTAAACCATAAAGAGGAAGAGTTAAAAAATAAAAAAGAGAATAAATCCTCCTCTTTTCTAAAAGATTTATTTAAATTTCTCTTTAAATAGTTATTAGTACCTAAATTATCTTGATTTATATCAATCTTTTTTTATTGCAACTATGATAATCTTGATTTGATGTTATAATGAATTTTTATTTGAAATAAAATATGATAAGATATCTAATTTTTATGATTAATACAAATTTAAAATAACAATTAAATCTAGGAGGAAATAGAATGGCTTTAAATAGAAGAGAATTTCTAAAGAGTTCAGCAGCAGTAGCTGCAGCAGGTGCTGTTGGCATTGCAGTACAACAAGAGGCAGAGGCACAAGCCCAAGTTGCCGAAAAAGGTTGGAGATGGGACAAGGCAGCTTGTCGTTTCTGTGGTACTGGTTGTGGTATTATGTTGGCGACAAAAGAGGGTAGAATTGTAGCCGTAAAGGGTGACCCTGCAGCTCCTGTAAACAGAGGACTTAACTGTATTAAAGGTTACTTTAATGCTAAGATTATGTATGGTGCTGATAGACTTAAAACACCACTGCTTCGTATGAATGACAAAGGAGAGTTCGATAAAAAGGGTAAATTTAAACCTGTAAGTTGGCAAAGAGCATTTGATGAGATGGAGAAACATGCTAAAAAGGCACTTAAAGCTAGTGGTCCTGAAGGTGTAGCTGTATTTGCAAGTGGTCAATATACTGTTATGGAAGGGTACGCTGCTCAAAAGATGATGAAAGGTGGATTCCGTTCAAATGCTATTGACCCTAATGCACGTCACTGTATGGCTTCTGCTGTTGTTGGATTCTATCAAACATTTGGGATAGATGAGCCGAGTGGATGTTATGATGATATTGAGATTACAGATACTATTGTAACTTGGGGTTCAAACATGGCAGAGATGCACCCAATTTTATGGTCAAGAGTCTCCGATAGAAAACTCTCTAATCCAGACAAAGTAAAAATTGTCAATATTCAAACCTATACACATAGAACTTGTGATATTGGTGATATTAACATTATCTTCTCTCCAAATACTGACCTTGCTTTATGGAATTATATTGCACGTGAAATTGTCTTTAGAGATAAAAAAGGTGGTGGTAAAGAGGATATTATTGATTGGGATTTTGTTAATGAAAATCTTGTATTTACAGCTGGTCCTGCCAATATTGGTTACGGAATGAGAAGAGCTGGAGATAAATCTTTAAAAGATGGTAAATATACAGCCAAAGAGATGGAAACTATCTCAAAAGAGATGGAGAAAAAAGTATCTGCTAAAGAAGCACCTGCACTAGAGCCATTTGGCTACAAAGAGGGTGACCTTATGAAAAACACTGCTGGTACACTTAAACACTGGCATATCTCTTTTGAAGATTACAAAAAATCTTTAGAGCCATATACACTTGATTATGTAGCTAAAATTGCCAAAGGTGATCCAAACGAGTCAATTGAGTCATTCAAGAAAAAACTACAAGCATTAGCAGAACTCTACATTGAAAAAGGCAGAAAAGTAGTAAGTTTCTGGACAATGGGTATGAACCAACACACAAGAGGTACTTGGGTAAATACATTAAGCTACAATGTTCACTTTATGCTAAACAAACAAGCTCTTCCTGGAAATGGTGCATTCTCTTTAACAGGACAACCATCAGCTTGTGGTACAGCTAGAGAGGTTGGTACATTCTGTCACAGACTCCCTGCTGATATGATGGTTAAAAATCCTAAACATAGAGCCAAAACTGAAAAAGTATGGGGAATTCCTGCTGGAACACTTAACCCTGTTGGAAATCAACATATCATGAAAATCCATAGAGATATTGAAGATGGTGTTGTTAAGTTTGCATGGGTAAATGTATGTAATGCATACCAAGATTCTGCTTCTGCTTCTCACTGGATTAAAGCAGCTAGAGAGATGGATAACTTTATTGTTACCTCTGACGGTTACCCTGGTATTTCAGCTAAAGTATCTGACCTTGTATTGCCATCGGCTATGATTTATGAAAAATGGGGTGCGTATGGA
>CAMZNQ010000296.1 GCA_947313765.1 uncultured Sulfurovum sp. | reverse complement strand
TTTAAAAGATGGAATCATTGATGATGTATCTGACTGGGGCGTTACTGTAAAATCTGTAGAGATTCAAGATATTAATCCAAGCCCATCAATGCAAGACTCAATGGAACGTCAAGCAGCAGCAGAGCGTGAGAGAAGAGCAATTGAGACAACAGCAGAGGGAAATAAAAATGCAGCTATTTTAGAGGCACAAGGAAAGCTTGAAGCCTCCAAACTAGAAGCACAAGCACAGGTAGCATTGGCAAATGCTTCAGCAAAAGCGATGCAGATGATTGCCCAAGCTACAGATGGAAAAGAGTTACCTGCAATGTTTCTACTTGGAGATAGATATATCAATACATTAGATAAAATGACTCAATCACCAAACTCTAAATTTGTAATATATCCTGCCGACATTCAAGGAGCTATTAAAGGTATGCTAGGTTCTGTCTTAAAAAAATAATAGGAGTCTCTCATTAGTAAATATATTTAGGATATAATTTACAAAAAAGAGAGATTTTATGAAAAAAGTCTTAAAAAGACAATATCTAATCAAAAGCTACTATATATTTTTAAGAGATTTTATTAAAGAACTATTTTCAGATAGACTCTCCTATTACTCAGCTAGTCTAAGTTACTATACACTATTTTCAATTATTCCTCTATTGGTTATTATTCTCTCAATTTTTACAAACTTACCTATTTTTGATGATATATATAAAGATATACAAAATATGCTCTTTCAAAACTTGATGCCAACACACTCTAAAGAGATTTTAGAATATATAAATAAATTTGTAGAGAACTCTGGAGAGCTAGGGATGATGGGTGTAGTATATGTACTATTTGCATCTATGATGTTTTTTAAAAATTATGATTATATTGTAAATGATATTTTTGAGTCAAAAAGAAGAAGTTTTTGGTCATCAGTAACACTATATTGGACACTAATGACACTTACTCCTATTATGATGGTATTCTCTTTTTATCTCTCCTCACAACTACAAATAAATCTTGATAAATATGATTTAACTAGTGGGATTCATATTCTTCAAATATTACCATTTTTCATCATATGGTCTATGTTCTTTTTAACATACAAAATATCAGCAAACAGACATGTATCCATAAAAGCATCTATCATTAGCTCATTTATTGCCTCTTTAGCGTGGTATTTAGCAAAGAGTGGATTTATATTTTATGTAATGCACAATAAAACTTATATGAGCATATATGGAGGATTTAGTATATTACTATTTTTCTTTTTATGGATTTATATCTCTTGGGCTATCTTTTTACATGGATTAAAATTTTGTCATCTACTTCAATCTAGTGATGAAATCGAATCCATTTAAATCTTAAAAGAGAATGTAGAACCTATCCCCTCTTTACTCTCTATATCTAACAGAGTATTGTGAAGCTTCAATATCTGTTTAACAATAGCTAAACCAAGACCCATAGAGTTATCCCAACTATGCTCATCTGTTCTAAAAAACTTTTTGGTTACCTTTTCTAAATTTTCAGAAGAGATTCCAACACCCCTATCAATAACAGATATTGAGTTAGAAGAGATAACAACTCTAACTACCTCATCAGAATATTTTAAAGCATTCTCTATTAGATTCTTAATCACAATCTCAATTAGTGCCTTATCTCCTTTAACTTTAAAAGTATCTCCCTCTACAATAATATCTCTACCATATCTATCTTCTAAATTCATGGCTATATCAATGATTAAAAGTTTAATATCAAATTTACTAAAGTGTAATTTCTGTTTACCACTCTCAAAACGATTCCATAAAAGTAAACGACTCAATAACTCCTCTATCTTATCTCCATTATTATATATCTTTTTTAAAAATTTAATACGAAGCTTAGGTGGAATATCTTCATCATCTGTTAATGTTTGAGCATAACCCATAATAGATGCGATGGGATTACGAAACTCATGAGCAATAGCAGAAAGCATATCAGAACGTTGACGATTTTTAAGTTTTATCTTTGCTATATATTTACGCTTCTCTTTTTCACGTTTTTGTATCTTCTCTAAAGTTTTAATTAGTCTTATGTTTATTTTGTCAAACTCTTTAGTAAAAAAATGTGCAGAGGAGTCTAAATTTTTCAAATCTGAACTTCCAGATAGGTATCTCTCTACATTTTTAAGCTCTCTGCTTACTTGTTTAGCTCCTAAAAAGACCCAGACAATAAGTAGTGTTTGTGAAAATAAAAAGAGAGAAATATGAAAAGTACTACCTTGATACTCTAATGGTACAACAGAGATAATAAAAGCATACAAAGCTGTTACCAATAGAGCAATAAGAGTAACCCTTATTAATACATATTTCGATAGAGATGGTTTATTGTTATCCATCATAAGGGTACTTAAGCAACTGACTTAAGATTGTGTATATCTCTTTTTAATATATTTATCTCTTTTGTATAGTTTGCCAAATCCTCTTGAATCTCTCCAATATCCCACTCTTCTGTTGCTAACTCTAGTTCATCATGCTTGAGACGATATTTAACTAAAAGTTCTTCAATTTTTTTATTTATCTTTGCTATTTTATCTTTGTTATCTATATTCTTATTCATGGTAAGTCCTTTAAAATGTTTTTATTATATTAACAAAGATATTATAAAGAGTCTCCACCTCTTTAATAGAAGTTCTCTCATTTAATCCATGAATACGGTCATTAATGACACCAAACTCTACAACTTCTATCCCATAAGGTGCAATATGTCGCCCATCACTCGTTCCTCCTGCTGTAGAGAGTTTTGTTTTGATACCAGTCTCCTCTAAAATTGAATCTTTTAATCTATTTACAATGTATGAATCACGATTTGTAAGAAAAGGGTATGAACCTTGTTCTAATTCAAGTTCATAATCTAACCCTATAAACTTATCTTCAATGAATTTTCGCAGACTTTCTTGAGATGTTTTTG
>CAMZNQ010000295.1 GCA_947313765.1 uncultured Sulfurovum sp. | reverse complement strand
TTAGATTCTACCTCTTTAGATATTGCTTGAGTATATAAAGAGTTATCTTGTCCAATAGAACTATTTACAACCTCTTCTATTGAAGAGGTTAAACTTGACTCCTTTTTAGGAGTTACATCTAGTTCCACATCTATTGAGTTTAACATTTCAAGATATTCACTGTCACTTTTAGTATCACTTACCCCCATAACAGCTGTTTGAGTTTGAGTAGAGATAGGTAATGTGTCACTATTATCACTTAAAAGTACTCTTTCACTCTTTAAATAATTAAACCCCAAATACCCTAGAAAAAGAAATGTACTAAGAAGAAAAATATTCCATATTAGAGTTAATCCTCTAAAAGTACCTCTATTTGAATTTATATTAACCTGTGCATCTCTTGTAGCTTTTAAATATTCATCTTCACTATTATCAAACATTCTTAATACTCCTAACTATTTATTAAAATATTATAGAGTAATTAAAATTAAACTTAAATTATTTTTTTAATTTTAATTATTTAAAATATTTATTGTAACTAATTACATAGTTAAAAGTCTTTTAGCAAAAGATATAGCTTCTGGGTTCATCTTTTCTCCTGCAATAATTCGTGCTATCTCATCAATTTTACCAGCTCTATCTAAAACAGTTACATGACTTTTGCATCTAGTTTTAGATATTAATAGATGTTGATTTGCTTTAGAGGCTAAATGTGCTTGATGTGAAATTGCAAAAATCTGATAAACAGATGATAGTTTAGCAATCATATTAGCAATAGCTATTGATTCATCTCCACTTACATTTGCATCAATCTCATCTAGTATCAAGACTCCTCCATCATCTATACTAGATACAGAGACAACCATAAGAGCTAATCGAATACGATTAAACTCTCCTCCACTTAAAGTCTCTACACTTGAACCATTTAAATCAATATAGATTTTATCTTCTCCTAAAGTATCTAAAGATACTCTAGCAAAAATAAAAGTAATTGGAGGGAGTTTTAACTCATTTAGATACCCTTTTAAGGGTTTTTCCAAAACAAGAGCATGTTTTTTTCTACTATTACTAATTCTATTAGCTAAAATCATTAGCTCATTATGCTCCATAATCACAAAAGATTCCAATAGACTTTTATCTTGTTCTATGTTTTTATAGCCTTTAAGCTCCTGTTTTTTAACAGATACATACTCCAAAGCCTTCTCTATGCTTCCATATCGTCTTTTTAGTGCTGAAATTTTTTCAAGTCTATCTAAAATTTTCTCTATATCTACCTCTAAAAGTTCATTAGAGAGCATCTCTACCTCATCAAAATCTACCCTTAGTTGATTCATTAAATCCATAAAAAAACTATTATCTTTATCTAAAAGTCTATATACTTCAGATACAGACTCCTCTACTTTAAATATCTCACTAGCACTCTCTAGTGCATCTTTTATTTTATCAATTCGAGATAGTTGCTGTTTTATATTCATAAGCTCAATATCTTCTCCAATTTCAGGAGATATCGACTCTATTTTATCTATTTCAAATTTTGTAAACTCTATTAACTCTACAATCTTATTCTCATCACTCTTTATCTTCTCTAACTCTTCTAATTTTAACCTATAATTTAAATATCTTTTCCGATACTCTTTAACCATTTTCTTAAATTTTTTATCTTTAGACATTAAGGAGTTATCAATTAGAGAGATAAGAGTTTTACTATCAAGACCACTCTTATCTCTTACCGATAAAAACTGTACAAAAGGAGAGAAGAGTCCATTTAAAACTTTTTTAGAGATGCTTTGACCATCAATATAGTATCTAGACTTATCTCTCTTCAGAACCTTTACTGTTAACTCATCTCCTAAGATATAACTTTCACTATTTAACTTTAAAGGTTTTTTTACTAAAACTTCACAAAGAGATGCCTCTGCTCGACCATAACCAAATGTAGATAAGATACTCTTCATAAAAAGTGATTTACCTGAACCTGAAGCTCCAGATATGACAACTAATCCTTTTTCTATTTCAACTTCAACCTCATCAAATAGGATTAAATTTTTTATATATACTCTCTTAATCATTCTATATCACCCCATGATAGTTTTTCTCGTAATACCGAAAAGTAATTTCGTTCCTTTTTATGTAGAAGTTTTGCACCAATCTCTGCACCATTAATAACTAAAACCTCTCCTGCTTTCATCTCATAATCATCTTGTCCATCAATCATGACAATAACTCTATCTTGAGAAGATGTTAAATGAATTGTAAAATCAGAAGGTAAAACCAAAGGACGTTGAGTTAAAGAGTGTGCAGCCACAGGAGTCATAATAAAAGCTTTAGTCAAAGGGTACATTACAGGACCTCCTGCTGCTAGATTGTATGCTGTAGCTCCTGTAGGTGTGGATATAATCAAACCATCTCCTCTGTAAGTATTAAACCACTCATCATCAATAGAGGCATCTATTTTAACCATATGAGAGATACTAGGTCGAGTTATTACCACATCATTAAAAGCATAAAAGTTCTTTCGACCATCTGCTGTTTGAATATACCCATCAATCATCATTCTATCATCAATTCTATATCTACCAATAAGAAGATTATCTAAAAAGCTATCTACTTCATCAATGGTAACATCTGCTAAAAACCCTAAAGTTCCTGCATTAATTCCAAGTACAGGTTTATGATAACTGTATGATTTTCTAACTAAAGAGAGTAGTGTTCCATCCCCTCCTAAAGAGACTAAAAAATCAGACTCTATACAAAGTTTAGTAAAATTAATACCATCATCATATCCTATCATAGAAGCAGAGTGTTCAACTAAAAGTATCTTAATTCCTCTAGCTTTAAACTTATCTTTTATCTCATCATAAATA
>CAMZNQ010000294.1 GCA_947313765.1 uncultured Sulfurovum sp. | reverse complement strand
GAGATTTATACTGACAATCCTGAGTATGGCTATAGAATTATACTGTCCCTATTTGTCGGGACTGTAAAAACAACTGTGTAAATCCGAAAAAATAACCAGGTATGGTAAAATAGTAAACTGGTTATAAAGATATAAGGATTTGCATAATGAGATATATAAATAAAGAAGAGATAGCAAAAGCTATTAGAAGTGGTAAAGGTATCAATGTTGAAGAGATCTTAGGTGAGTTTAAAGATATGCTTAAAGAGCTATATCAGAGTGCTACAGAAGTAGAACTCACAGACCATTTAGGATATGATAAAAACAGTAAATCAAATAACTCAAACTATCGTAATGGATATAATAATAAAACCTTAAAATCAAAGTATGGTGAGATAGATGTATCCATACCAAGAGATAGAGATGGTTCTTTTGAGCCAAAGTTAATAAAAAAGAGACAAACCCTAATAGAGGGGACAGAAGATTTAATATTGTCACTTTATACTAAAGGTATGAGTGTAAGAGATATTAGACATCACCTTGATGACTTATATGGTTATGAACTATCAGAGCAAACAATATCAAATATTACAGAAGCTATCATAGATAAAGCATAAGTGTGGCAATCTCGTCCACTTGAAGCAATATATCCAATTATCTTTATGGATGCAACAGTATTAAAAATAAGAGTAGATAGAGTAGTAAAGAATGTAGCAGCATATATAATGCTTGGTATTACTCTTGAAGGTAAAAAAGAGATTATTGGTATCTGGATAGGAGATAAGAGAGAAGTAAATACTGGCTAACACTTCTAAATGAATTAAAAAATAGAGGTGTTGAAGATGTTCTAATATTTGCTATTGATGGTTTAAATGGATTTAAAGAAGCAATTGAAGCAGTCTATCCTAAAGCTGAGATACAAAGATGTATTGTTCATCAGATAAGAAGTGCACTAAGGCATGTGTCTTGGAAAGATAGAAAAGCAGTAGCAAATGATTTAAAAGCAGTATATACTGCACTAACTGAGGAAGATGGACAACTAGCTCTTAGTGAATTTAATGATATTTGGGGTAATAAATATCCTCATATTACCCAATCTTGGCAATCAAATTGGAATGAACTATCAACTTTTTATAAGTATCCAGAGTCTATAAAAAAGCTAATTTATACCACCAATCCAATAGAATCACTAAACTCATCAATTAAGAGAAGAACTAAATCTAAAGGCTCTTTTCCAACAGTTAATTCAGCTTTTAAAATGCTCTATCTTGCTACACAGGAGGTTCAAAACAAGTGGAATTCTAGTAAAATAAGAAATTGGAGTGAAATTTACCCTCAACTTTGTATATTCTTCAGTGAAATTATGGAAAATATATAAAGTAGTTTAGGGGGTAGTAGGTGGATTTACACAGTTTAGTTTACAAGCCCTTATATACATATATTAAAACTTTAATCTTAAATTGTCTGCAATTCTTTCCATCCTGTATTGCCCGTC
>CAMZNQ010000293.1 GCA_947313765.1 uncultured Sulfurovum sp. | reverse complement strand
TAATCATCCATTTACAAACAAGATGATTTCAGGGGGTTATCCTCCTGGTTCAGGCATAAAAATGGGTATGGCACTAGCATTTGCTAATGCAGGAACATCTCTTGATAGGTCTGAATATTGTAAAGGTTACATTACCATGGGTAAAAGTAAACATAAATTTAGATGTTGGTCAAGATATGGACATGGTCAAGTTGGTCTTAGACAAGCGATACGTGAAAGTTGTGATGTATATTTTTACAATAAGAGTCTAAAAACAGGTATCAATGCAATGTCTAAAGGTCTTCACAAATTAGGTTTAGGAGAGAAGACAGGTGTAGATTTACCTCATGAGAGTAGAGGAATTGTTCCAGACAAAGTATGGAAGATGAAACGATTTAAACAACCGTGGTATAGGGGAGAGACTGTTATCTCGGCTATTGGACAGGGGTATAATTTAGCAACACCATTACAAATAGCAAGATATACTGCTTTTTTAGCAACTGAAAAGTTACCTACACCACATTTTGTTCATAAAATTGTAGATAAAGTTGTTGAACCTGAATATAAGACTTTTGAGGTTAATCATAAAAATTTAAAAACTATTCGTTTAGGTATGTATGATGTTTGTAACCATCCAAGAGGAACAGCACGAAGAACAATGTCACATCTACCCATTGTTGTTGCAGGAAAAACAGGAACTTCACAAGTTGTATCTATTCCTCAGGGAGATAAAAAGAGAATGCATGAGTCACAACTAGATTATTATAGTCGTTCTCATGCATGGTTAACCACTTATGCTCCTTTTGAAAATCCTAAGTATGTTGTAACGGTGTTAGTAGAACATGGAGGTCATGGAGGAAGTACAGCTGGACCTATTGCTGCTGAAATATATAAATGGATGGCAAATGAGGGTTATTTTGGAGATAGATTTAAAGGTAAAATAAGATTAAAGAAGATTCTTTCAGAAGAGGATAAAATGAAACAGAAGAAGAAAAAAAATAGAAAAAAAAGAACTCATTAAGATAAAATTAATAAAAAGACATTATTATTCTGAAATTTTATTTCAAAGGGAAAAGATGAAAAAACTGTTGTTAATTATCTTATTTATATCTATATTTACGGAGATTTCAGTAGCTAAAGCTTACTCAAAAACTCATCTTGAAAAGATATATAAAAAGGTCTCTAAAAAGAGTAATATCAATAAAAGAGCACTAAAAAAGGCATTCTCCTACTATATTAAAAATAGGAGAAAAAAATCTCTATCTACAAAGTATCTAGCTATTGCTGATTATACAAAAACAGCTAGGCAAAAACGTCTATATATCATTAACTTAAAAAATGGTCAAATATATCGTCATAAAATTGCTCATGGAAAACGTTCTGGGGCTATTGGAGGTAGAGTGAAACGCTCTAGTAATAGACGTGGTTCATATATGACCCCTTATGGCTTCTTTAAAATAGGCTCTCACATAGGTAAAACAAAGAAAAAACATTATCGTTATCTATCTGTAAAGGGTTTACAGTGGAGCAATAGAAAAGTAGGTTATCCTACACGAAAAGGTGGTAGAGATGTTGTTGTTCATCCTGCAAAGTATGTAAGGAGTGGAGGACGAAGTCATGGCTGTTTTTCAATAGAGAAAAAAGATATGTGGGTAGTCTTTAAACGGTTAAAAAATACACTTTTCTATTCATATACAGGAAGAAGAGATGCATAGATACTTAGTTATGGAATTATTTTGATAGAATTTCAAAAATAGTTTAATTAAGGATTAAAATATGTCAGTTAAATGTGCATTCCTATTTGCAGGTCAAGGTTCACAAAGTTTAGGCATGGGTAGAGATTTTTTTGAAAATTCAGATATTGCAAAATCTATGGTTGCTGATGCAACTGCTAGAACAGGTATTAATTTTGAAAAACTTCTTTTTGAAGAGAATGATGATTTAAGTCAAACAGAGTTTACACAACCAGCAATTCTTTTAGTTGCAACTATTGCACATAAACTTTTTACAGATGCAATAGATATTAAGCCTGTACTAACAATGGGACACTCTTTAGGCGAATTCTCTGCATTGGTTGCTTCTGGTGCATTAGATGCTATTGATGCTGTTGAACTTGTTAATCTTCGTGGTAAGTTGATGTCTGAAGCATGTTCTAAACAAGAGGTTGGGATGATGGTTTCATTAGGATTAAAAGATGATGTGGTTGAAAAAATTTGTCAAGAGCAAAGAGATTTAGGAGTTCAAGTTTGGGCAGTTAACTACAATGCTGATGGTCAAATTGTTATTGCAGGAATAAAAAAAGATTTGGAGATTTTAGCTCCAATACTAAAAGAGGCAAAAGCAAAAAGAGCTATGTTATTAAATATGTCTGTAGCTTCTCATTGTCCACTTTTAGAGAGTGCTGTTGCTCCATTATCTGAAAAACTACATGAGATGATAAAAGATGAATTTATTGCTCCTGTCATCTCAAATGTTACAGCTAAACCATACTCTACAAAAGCAGAATCTTTAGAGTTACTTGCAAAACAGTTAGTTGAACCAGTTAAATATAAGCAATCTATTTCAAATATTGATGATGAGGTTGATTGTTATATTGAGTTTGGTCATGGTTCTGTTTTAAAAGGGCTTAATCGTAAAGCTACTAAAAAGCCACACTTTAATGTAAATGATATGGCATCGCTTCAAGCTACTATTGAAGAGATAAATAGAGAAAAATTTCTTGTCTAAACTTAAATAAAAATTAAAAAATAAATATAAAGTTAAAAATTAAGCTAATCTATATTATAATTTAAAAAAAATATAACTATAGGATTAGCTATGAAAATTTATAATATATTAATATTTTCCCTTCTTGTACCTACACTTGCATTTTCTAATATCCGTGATGAATTTCCAAGTTATAGCTACGTTTTCTCAGAATTTGATGTTCCTGAAAGTTTTATTGATAATCCAGAGTTTCAAGATTTTATCTACAAACATAAAGATAATTATCGAAAAAGATTTATTAGTGCTGTTAAAGATGGAGGATTAGTAGTCCCCATGATGAAAAATATTATTTATGAGCGTGATATATCCCCAATTTTTCTCTATATCTCTATGGTAGAGTCTCAATTCAATACTAAAGCACGTTCAAGAACAGGAGCAGGTGGTTTATGGCAATTTGTAGTAAATACAGCAAAAGAGCTAAAACTAACAATCAATGACGATATTGATGAGCGTTATGACCCCGTTCGTTCTACAAATTCAGCTATTGAATATCTTTACCGTATAAATAATAATCTTCATAGTTGGTACTTAACAACTATGGCATACAACTGTGGGAATGGTTGTGTCAATAGGTCAATTGAAAAAGCAGGAACTAGAAGAATAGATGTTTTAACAAGTACTAATAACTCATATATCAAAAAAGAGACAAAAAAATATATAAAAAAAGTTCTTTTAATGGCAATGATTGGGGAGAACTATCTTTTTAAACAAAACGATAGAGTAGGAGAGATTATGCACAGTTTACATCGTGATGGAATTACCCCTGTTCGAGTTCGTGCTGGAGAGAGTTTGTCAAGGGTAGCATCTTTACTAAATATGAATCAAAAATATTTAAATAAGATAAATCCACATTTGAAATATGAACATACTCCATATAATCGTAAATATTGGATTAATATTCCAACTTCTAAAGTTAAAGATTTTAATAATATATATTAGTCTTCTCAAAAAATAAAAAAATAAAATAAATATAAGTTATATCATGAAAATAGTATCTAGTAAAAAAAATATAATTGTTATCTCCTTTCTATTTCTCAATATATCTACGGTTGAGGCTCAATCTCCGTGGAAAGAAAATAGTTTAAGCAAAGATAAAAAAGATTGTACAACATGTTATGTAGATTTAAATTTTAGTAAAAAAACTCCTAAAATTGTTAAAGACAAAAATAAGAAAATTGAAACTAAGAGTTTCCATAATAATGGCTATAGTTATAGTCTAAAAGAATCAGATATAGTTGTTAAATCTATTGATAGGATTTATGTAGAAAAGAAGAATAGATATGATTCTAAAATAGTATCTATTCAATTAGGTGCATTTAGACACTATGCTGGTGCTAAAGAGTATGTTAAAAAGTATGCTATACTTTCATCAAAATACAAGGTTACAATAAAAGCAGGTGCAAAAGCTCAAAAACCATTATATCGTGTAAGAATAGAGGGCTTTTCTTCTCAAACTCAAGCAGAAGAGTTCAAATCAAAATATGGTTTAGTAGGAGCATTTCTTGTTATGAATTAGAACCTCATTTAAGGTAAAAAATGACAGAACTATCACGAGATACTAAAGAGACACAAATTTTAGTTAAAGTTGAACTTTATGGTCAAGGAGAATCAAAAATAGATACAGGTGTTGGTTTTCTTGACCATATGTTAGAGGCACTATCTAAACATTCACACATAAATTTAGAGGTAACTTGTAAAGGTGACACACATATAGATGACCACCACTCTGTTGAAGATGTGGCTATTGTCATTGGTAAAGCACTTAAAAATGAACTCTATCCCATTAAAAATATAGAGCGTTATGGAAATGCTACTGTTGTGATGGATGAGGCTTCTGTAACTTGTGATTTAGATATATCAAATAGACCTTTTTTAGTTTTTGATATGCCAATGGATGGTAAAGTTGGAACATTTGATGTTGAACTTGTTGAAGAATTTTTTAGGGCTTTAACCTTTAATGCTTCAATAACAGTTCACATAATTTGCAATCGAGGAACAAATAAACACCACAGAATAGAGGCATCATTTAAGGCTTTAGCTGTAGCTTTACGTCGTGCTACTGCTATTAGTAAAAATGCAGGTATTCCAAGTACAAAAGGTGTTATATAATGTCAATAGATCTAATTGTATTAGATGTAGATGGAACATTAACTGATGGTAAAATATCATATACTCAAAATGGAGATGAGGTTAAATCATTTTGTGTAAAAGATGGTTTAGCGATATCTTCTTGGATAAGACTAGGTAGAGATGTAGCCATTATTACAGGTCGAAACTCCAATATAGTAGATAGACGAGCTAAAGAGTTGGGGATTAAATATATCTATCAAGGGGTTGATAATAAGCAAGAGGTTTTAGAGAGGCTATTAAAAGAGTTAGAGATAACGATGGAAAATGTAGCCTCTGTAGGAGATGATTTAAATGATTTGAGTATGTTAAAAGCTTCAAAACGCTCTTTTGTCCCTTCAAATGCATCCATTCATGTTAAAAATATAGCCTCAGATATTTTAAATGCACAAGGTGGAGAGGGTGCTATTCGTGAAATGTTAGACTCTTTGATTGTTGATGAAGGTTTAGAAAAAGAGTATTTAGATTTATGGTCTTAAAAATTGAATATATACTTATTTTTGTAACTATACTATTACTTTTTAGTATCTTTGGAATCAATCCCTCTTCAACACCTGCCATTCACTCGAAAGAAGATAAAGAGGTTATATTTAAAAAATTTTCTCTTTTTGAGCTAAAAGTTGATATTGAGAGTAAAAAGATTTTTGCAGATAAAGCAATAAAACATAGAGACTATTTAGATTTAAGAGAGGTTAATCTATCTGATGAAAATGGACACAATATAATATCTACAAGAGCAGTTTATGAAGATAATGCTGTTTTTATGAAAGATGATATTAAATTTACTAGAGATGATGGATTAACATTTAAGACAAAAGATTTAAGTTACGATTTCAAAAAAGAGGAGTTGGAGACTTTTAGTCTATTTGTATTAGATTTTAATGGTAGTAGAATTGAAGGAGATAATTTAGAATATAATATGAAGTCTAAAATTATCTCTGCTGATAACATTGAAGCAATAATATTATTAGATAGTTAATAGCAATATTTAAGAAAAAACATGCTACAATATTAAATATTAAAAAAAAGGTTGTTATATGAAAAAATTTATAGTATTATTAGCTACTGTAGTAGCGATAGGATTATTTAGTGGATGTATAGGAGATTCTAGTAGTTCAGGTGTTGTTAAAACAGATGGGAGTTCAGAAATGAACTCTACTTCATTTGATGAAACAACAGG
>CAMZNQ010000292.1 GCA_947313765.1 uncultured Sulfurovum sp. | reverse complement strand
CATTACAAAGTTTTTAACTTGTGGAGCAATATTTTTACCACTTACAGAGTTACTCAACTGCTTTGGAGCTTGTGGTGCTGTTATGTTTACATCTACAGCTAAAAAGCCTAATTTTCTAAGTTCTGCTGTTACCTCATCGGTAATTTGAGCTTTAACTTCTTGAGCAGATGAAGTAATATCTATATGTAGAACTACTTTATCTCCTTTAATCTGCACATCTTTTACAAATCCAAAAGTTACAATATCTTTTGTAAATCCTGGATAAGTTACATTTTTCAATGCATCTAAGATAGTTTCGTTTGTCATTAAGACTCCTAAATTTTATATATTTCCTACTTGTATACTTTAAAAGCTAAAAGATAGCTTATCTTTCATATAATTTGTAGAACTAGAGGACAAAAAAGTAATTTAATTCACTATTTTATCTTAAATATAAACAAACATAGCATATAATGAACTTATGTTAAAAGAGAAAGAACTAGACAAATTCATTATCTGTAAAAAGTGCAATACACTACATAGAAGAATTCCTCTACATAAAGGGGGGAAAGCTCTCTGTTCTACATGTAATAGAGTTATATATATTCGTGATGATAATATCTTCGAAAAGACATTAGCTTTGGTTATTACTACTATTATCTCTTTAATAATCTCTTTTCAATTTACAATTATTAGTATAAATATTAATGGGCTAGAACAGAGTCTATCTTTACTATCACTATTCTCTGTATTGATAGAACATCAACAATATATAGTAGGCATAATGTTTCTATTTTTAATAGTTATATTTCCTCTAATGATGCTATCTTCTATATTTTTTATAATATTTTTTATGAGAATAGAGAAAAATGAATATATAGTTAAACGGTTACTTATACTTCTTTCACATATTAAACATTGGAATATGCTAGATATTTTTTTTATATCCCTACTAGTCTCTATGGTTAAACTTTTTGATTATGCTCGTATAGAGCTAGGTATATCATTTGTAGCTCTTATTTTAACTCTTATTTTAGAATTAATTGTTACTAAAAATATTAGTTTTGATGATCTATGGAGAGAGTATGAGAATATATATAGGAAAAAATATGATAGATAGTAGTAAATTTATACGTTGTCATACTTGTGAAGCTGTTAATTGTGAAGATGAAGATAGTGAACAGTATTGTAGACGTTGCAACTCTAAAATGCATGAACCTAAATATCTATCATATCATAAAACATGGGCTTTTCTTATTACAGCTATTATTCTATATTTTCCTGCAAACCTATATCCAATATTAATTACAAAAAAGTTTGGAGTAGAGACAGAGAGTACAATTATAGGTGGTATTATCCACCTATGGGAGGCAGGTTCATACCCTATTGCTCTGATTATCTTAGTAGCTTCTGTATTTGTTCCTCTATTAAAATTTATATTCATAATATATCTACTAATATCAACTAAGTATAATGTTAAATCATCAAATGTTGAGAAGCATAAACTTTTTCACATAACAGAGATAATTGGACCATGGTCAATGATAGATGTATTTGTTGTAATAATACTCTCTGTATTGATTCACTTTTCAGGAGTACAAGTATTCCCTGGAGCAGGTGTAACATCCTTTGCATTAATGGTCTTTTTTACAATGCTCTCTGCACTATCATTTGATACAAAATTAATAAAAAAAGAGGAAAATTAATATATGAAAAAGTACAATGTACCAAAAGTAAAAGAGCATAAAGGTATTCAGATACTTACTACAATTTGGCTTATTCCTTTTTTAGCAATGGTTATTGCATTATGGTTAGCATTTCAATACTATACAAAAATTGGCTCAACCATTACAATATCATTTAAATCAAATGCAGGATTAATTGCAAATCAAAGTCAGATAAAACTTCGTAATGTTACAGTTGGAATGGTTAGAAAGATTTCACTATCTGATGATGGTAAAGGGGTAATTGTTAAAGCAGAGATGAATAAAGAGGTATCTTCATACCTAAACAGTAATGCAAAATTTTGGATTGTCCATCCTGATGTTGGTTCACATGGAGTTTCAGGACTTGACACACTACTTTCAGGCTCATACATTGAACTTCATGGAGTTAAAGAGGAGTATACAAAACGTAATTTTACAGGTTTAAATAGCCCATATATAGATACAGATGCAGAGGGTACATACTATCTACTATCTGCCCCAGAGAGCTATAATATCTCTGAAGGTTCAAACGTATACTATCGTAAGATGAAAGTTGGTCGTGTTGAGTGGGTAGGACTTTCCCCAAATGGAGATAAGGTAAATTTTACAATATTTGTTGATAATAAATATGCAAAATATATAAATAGAAAGAGCAAATTCTATAGACAAAGTTCCATCTCTTTAGACTTTTCACAAGGAAAGATAGATATGAATATAGCCACCATATCACAGTTTGTTCATGGTGGAATATCCATATATACCCCTATTCATACAATTAAAAATAGGGATAATAATCGCTATCAAATCACTAAAGGATATATATTCCCCCTATTTAAAAGTTTCAATCAAGTAAAATCTAAACAACTTATGGGTGGAGAAGAGAGTCAAATATATACGTTTGATTTTAAAAATAGTCAACATAAATTAGAGATTGCCTCTCCTGTAGAGTTCCAAGGTTTTCAAGTGGGTTACATAACAGATATAGAGAACCATTTTATAGGAAAAAGTAGACGTGTCGATTCAAAAATATATGCACTACTATACACATCTGCCTTTAAAAATGAAAATGATAAAAATGGAACTTTCATGTTAAAAAAATTGGTAGAGAAAGGCTTAAAAGCTAATATTAACCAAAATATACCTGTTGTTGGAGCTGAGTATATTGATTTAATATTTGAGAAAAAAAGTAGTGGCAAACTTCTAAAAGATGGAGAGTATATCAATTTTCCAACCATTTCCAAAAATCAAGGTTCAGATATTGTAAAGGAGGTAAAAGAGCTTGTGATAAAACTAAAAAAACTTCCTCTTGAAAAACTTCTAAACTCTCTAACAGCTACAGTTGAAGAGAATAGAAAACCTATAAATAGAGCAATAAAAGATTTAGACAGTATAATCATAAAGAGTAAAAAACCAATTATTAATATACTTGAAAAGTTAGATGGAGTAGTAGAGAAGTTAGATTTGACAGTTCAAAATTTGGATAATTTTAGTAGAGATGAGGAGCTTCTTCAGATACCTCAAAACATCAATTATACACTTCAAACTCTTGATGATACACTAAATGAATTGATAAAATTTACAAAAGGATACGACTCAAACTCTCAATTTTCAGCAGAACTATCTGCTACTCTTCAAGAGATTTCACTTGCATCCGAATCAATAAAAAGAGTTAGTAGAAAACTAGAGAGAAAACCAAATTCACTACTATTAGGAGATGATTAAATGTCAATAAAAATAGCTATTTTAACTATTACAATTCTATTTATGGGGTGTAGTACAAAAGAGTATTATACTTTTGGCGATAATTTTGAGAAACCAAATAGCACCTATTCTTATGATAAAATTATTGCTGTTGAAAAGGTAAAAATTCCAAAGTACCTCACAGATAGTGCAGTGGTATATCAACTTACACCATATAGAACCATTAGATTAAAAAATGCTAATTGGCTAACTCCTATGAAAAAACGTCTTACAAATGTTCTTATTAACTATCTACAAAAATCTTTAAATACACCAAATGTATATCTATATCCATGGGAGAGTAATCAAAAGAGTGATATTAAAGTTTCATTAAATATTCAACGTTTTATATCTTATAAGAGTGAAGTGATTTTAGAGGCTAGATATAATATTAAAAATCTTAAAACAGGCGAAATTAAGAGTAAACTATTTTCTACAAAAGAGCCAAGTAGCCATCTTGCAGAAGATATTATGAAATCTATGGAGATAGCTTACTTTAAACTTTCAAATAATATTAAAAAAAATATTAGAGAACTAAATTAAGCTTTACGAGGGTATAATAAATTTATGAAAATTTTAAACATACTCTATTTTATATCATCATCACTAATAACACTAACTGTTATATTATCTATAATATTTTTAATATATATCTATATGCCAATTAATACAACTCAAACAGTTATTCTACCAAAAGGCTCAATTACTAAAACCATAAAAGCTTTAAACAATCAAGGTTATGATTTAAATAAAATAGATGCATATATCATAGATTATCTACTAGATAAACCTAAAAGTGGAAGACTAGAAATTGGAAAGGAGAGTATGAGCCGTATTGATTTTTTAAAAAAACTCTCTTCAGCCAAAGAGGCTATTAATATTATTACGTTAATACCAGGGGAGACACTACCTATATTTTTTTCTCAACTCTCAGATAGCTACCATTTAGATGTAAATAGGCTTCAAGAGGAGTATAATAGAACCTCCCCATACAAAGAGGCAGGTATTATTCCAGATACCTATCATATATCAAAGAGTAGTAGTGAGAAACAAGTTATTAAGGCACTAGTAAAACATAGTGAAAAACACTATAGAGAGATGTCAGTAGCAAAATTTAAAGATTATAATCAAACAGAGTGGCTTAGAGTATTAACAATTGCCTCTATTATTCAAAAAGAGTCTGCAAACAAAGAGGAGATGCCAATTATAGCATCTGTTATAGATAATCGTCTAAAAAAAGATATGCCTCTTCAGATGGATGGTACACTAAACTATGGGAAATTTTCTCATATTAAAGTAACACCGAAACGAATTAAAACAGATAAAAGTAGATTTAATACCTATCTAAATAAAGGTCTACCTCCCTACCCTGTCTGCTCTGTCTCCATAGATGCCATAAAGGCTACACTAAATCCTAAAAAGACAAACTACCTCTATTTTATGAGAAATAGAGATGGAGTTCATGATTTTACAGACTCCTATAAAGGGCATCTAAAGAATATTAAAAAAGCTAAAAAAGGTTAATATATATCTAAAGATTTCATTGTCTCAATTGATAATTTAGATGTAACTCCTATACCTTTTGACTTCTGATACTCTCTAGCAGATTTTTTAGATTCAATATCCCAAATACCGTCAACCTCTCCATGATAGAAACCTTCATTTGTAAGTGCTGTCTGAATTTTCTTAATTATTGTAGAACTCATTGCATCTTCACAAATTACTGGCATCCATTTAGAGTATCCTTTTGTTCTCTCCCGTTCTGTTTCAACAGTAACATATTCAGCAGGAATAACAACTTTTTTAAATTTAGCCTCTCGTTCTATCTTTTTAACTTTAACTACTCTATATTTTGCAGGAGTGATAACTCTTTTAGTAGTTGCTGGAGTAACTACTACTTTTTGAGCTACTTTTTTATACTCTGGTAGAGTTTTTGTTAAACAGATTTTATTACATTCAGAAGTTAAACGAGTTTTTGAATTTTTAAGAGATGAATCTGACCAAAAATATCTATCTTCTGAAACTTTCTCTCTCTTTGAGATACTTTTATACCTAGCAGGAATATCTAAAATATGCTCTTTTTCAGGCTCAACAAGCTCTTTTATATTTAATATTTTAAAAATAGGTTCTACTGAAAGCTTTTTTTGAACATCAGGTTTAAGAAGAATTTTTTTTGTAACCTCTTCATATGTTCTTGGTACTTCAATTAAACATACAATTTCAGATTGGTTACATCCTCTATCTTGACAAGTTGTTTTTCTCCACTCTGTATGTGCAGGTTGAATAGTAACTTTCTCTTTTACACTTGTGTAAACAGATACAGATGGAATTAATTTAGCATTTGTACTATCTGTTATGATTTTTTTACGATATACTCGATATTTAGCAGGAGTTACAGAGATACGTTCACTAGGTTCAGATGTTAAAATCTTCTCTACTGTTGTAATATATTTCTTAGGTTCGTAATGTTCATAATAGCATGTTCCAACTTTAGCATTCTCTACATCCATTCCACTACTTGATGCTGAATTCACACATGAATTAAATGCTTTTTCAGAATTAATATTTAAGCTACGCTTCCAAATTTTTTCTGATGCTTTGATAAGAATTTTTTTATAAATAGTCTTATATCTAGCAGGAGTTACAATAATCTTCTCTACCTCATCTTCTACTTTAACACGCTCTTTATGCCATGAGAACTTTGCAGGAAGAACCTCATATCTAAAACTTGAATCATTAATGATTACTCGTTTTGTTGACTTTATTCTAGTTGTTTTTTTATATTTAGGAGGATAAAATGTCTTAGTAAAACACTGCCCATATTTTGCATTTTGAGGCATACTATCTCCATTTAAATAGACTAAGGTTAATAAACTTGTACCTAAAATTACCTTTTTAATCATTATTAAAATCCTTTTTTAAAACCTTATTTTACATAAAAAATATTAAAATACCATTTTTTAAAACATAAAATATCAATAAAATATTTTTTAAAACAATAGTTTATGTTAAATTTAACTACAATTCTAGATTAAAAGAGAAGGGAATTAATGTGAAAATAGTTTTGATTTTTATCTTAATAAATATATATAGCATAGCCAATAATAATATTAATCACAATTATATCGAAACACAAAAAGAAAAACAGATAAATGATATTCTAAATAAAATAAGAAGATATAAAGAGAAGATGGAAAATGACAAAAAAGAACTTCAGAATCAACTTGATAATTTAAGAGAGGAGTTTAGACAATATAAAAAAAATAAAGAGATAGAGATATTAAGAATAAAAAATCAATTAAAAGTTGCAAAGAAAGAATTATTACTAAGTAAAAAAAAGCCTATTCATAAAAAAGTAGTTCCTAAAAAAATAGTTAAAAAAAAGCATATTCATAAAAAAGTAATTCCTAAAAAAGTAGTTAAAAAAAAGCATATTCATAAAAAAGTAATTCCTAAAAAAATAGTTATAAAAAAACCTATTCATAAAAGAGTAGTTCCTAAAAAAATAGTTATAAAAAAATCTATTCCTAAAAGAGTAATTCCTAAAAGAGTAATTCCTAAAAGAGTAGTTCCTAAAAAAATAGTTCCTAAAGAGATTATTATCAATAAAATTACTCCTATGCCATATGTTAAAAATCTTCCATGGATAAAAATTGTAGTAGAAAACAATATGAATATATATGAACTAGCATTAAAATATTATGGAGATAAGAGTAAATATATAGAGATATATTCAGCAAATCAAAATATTATTGGAAATAACTTAAAAATATATAATGGAATGTCTCTTAAAATTCCAATGATAAATCAATTTATAGAACAACCTATCATACTCAATATAGACCAATAAAAAGCAAAATGGTTACTTTTATATGGTAAAATTCTACTAAATTTTCAATAGATAATAAAGGCAAATTATGGCAAAAAGAGAGATTAAAAAAGCAGTATTAGCATACTCTGGTGGACTCGATACAAGTATTATTTTAAAGTGGCTACAAGATGAGTACAACTGTGAAGTTGTAACATTTACAGCAGATTTAGGTCAAGGGGAAGAGGTAGAACCAGCTAGAGAAAAAGCTTTAGCTATGGGAATTAAACCTGAAAATATCTTTATCTTAGACCTAAGAGAAGAGTTTGTAAAAGATTTTGTATTTCCAATGTTTAGAGCAAATACAATATATGAGGGAGAGTATCTATTGGGTACATCTATTGCAAGACCTCTTATTGCTAAAAAACAGATTGAGATTGCAAATGAAACAGGTGCAGATGCCGTTAGTCATGGAGCAACAGGAAAAGGTAATGACCAAGTGAGATTTGAACTTGGATACCTCTCATTAAACTCTGACATTGCTGTTATTGCTCCTTGGAGAGAGTGGGATTTAAATAGTCGTGAAAAACTTTTAGCTTACGCAGAAGAGCATGGTATTAAAATCGAAAAGAAAAAAGGTCAAGCATCTCCATACTCAATGGATGCTAACCTACTACATATCTCTTATGAGGGTTTAGTTCTTGAAGACCCAAGCCAAGAGCCAGAAGAGGATATGTGGTTATGGACAGTTAGCCCTGAAAATGCTCCTGATAAAGCTGAATATATATCTATTGAGTATAAAAATGGAGACCCAATTGCTATTAATGGTGAAGAGATGACACCTGCAACAATCTTAACAAAACTAAATGAGTATGGTAATAAGCATGGAATTGGTAGAATAGATATTGTAGAGAACCGTTATGTAGGTATGAAAGCAAGAGGTTGTTACGAAACTCCAGGTGGCACAATTATGCTTAAAGCTCACAGAGCTATTGAGTCTATTACTTTAGATAGAGAGGCTATGCACCTAAAAGATGAACTTATGCCACGATATGCAAAACTCATCTACAATGGTTACTGGTGGTCACCAGAGCGTGAGATGCTACAATCTGCTATTGATAAGACTCAAGAGCATGTAGAGGGGACTGTTAGATTAAAACTATATAAAGGAAATGTTATGGTTGTTGGTAGAGAGTCTGTAAAATCTCTATTCTCGGAAGCTCATTCAACTTTTGAAGAGGATGATGTTTATGACCAAAGCGATGCAGAAGGGTTTATTAAACTTAATGCTTTAAGATTTATTATTGCAGGGAAAAATAGAAAATAGTAGTTGGGAATTTAATCCCAACTTTTTAACTACTGCCAACCTAAACGTTCTGGTTGGTCTCTAAACTTATCTGTTATAGGCAATTTAAGTTTCATACCTTTATGAAGTTTTTTACTTTTAGGTATAACATCTCTATTTGCTTCATAAATCAAAGAAGCCTCTTTTACATCTCCATAATATGTTGATGCTAAATCCTCTAATGTTGTATCATTAAACCGAATAACAATATTTGTCCAAGTCATCTCTTTTGGAAGCTCATTGTTCAACTCTACATTAATATTATCTGATGCAGATACTATCTGTATGTTTCCTAAAGCCATAAATAGCGATACAGCAATACTCAATTTAAAAAAATTATTTTTCATCTATATTTCCTTTTAATTATTATTAAATGTTATTTTACTACTAACAAACTTAATAATAATTTTTTTAGTTGATTTTAAACAAAAAAAATGATATTTGAAGAAGTTGTACCTACCATGAAGAGATAGGTACAGAAAGAAGAAGGGATTAGTTTGTATCTTGGTCTACAATTTTATTTGCAGAAATCCAAGGCATCATCTCTCTAAGAGCAACACCTGTCTGCTCAATCTTAGATGCTCTTGCATTTGTTCTTTCAGCGTTCATTCTTGGGTATCCTGCTTGACCTTCTAAGATAAAGTCTTTTGCAAATCTACCATCTTGAATCTCTGTAAGAATATCTCTCATAGCCTTTTTAGAATCTTCATTAATAACTCTTTTACCAGAGACATAATCTCCATACTCTGCTGTATTTGAGATTGAGTATCTCATATCTGCAATTCCACCCTCAAACATTAAATCAACAATAAGTTTTAACTCATGAAGACACTCAAAGTATGCAAGTTCAGGAGCATATCCAGCCTCTGTTAATGTTTCAAAACCAGCTTGAACTAATGATGTTACACCACCACAAAGAACTGCTTGTTCTCCAAATAGGTCTGTCTCTGTCTCATCTTTAAATGTAGTCTCAATAATTGCTGTTCTTCCACCACCAATAGCAGATGCGTAAGATAGAGCCAACTCTTTTGTTGTACCACTTGGGTCTTGACCAACAGCAATAAGGTCTGGAATACCACCACCTCTTACAAACTCACTTCGTACAGTATGACCTGGAGCTTTTGGAGCAATCATTGTAACATTAATGTTTGATGCTGGATGAATACGTCCATAGTGAATATTAAAACCATGACCAAAAGCAATAGTAGCACCATCTTTAAGGTTTGGAGCAATCTCATTAGCATAGATTGAAGCTTGATTTTCATCTGGAAGAAGAATCATAACAACATCTGCTTTAGCAGTTGCTTCTGCTACAGTTAATACTTCAAAGTTTTTTGCCTCTGCTTTAGCCCAAGATGAACCATCTTTTCTTAGACCAACAACAACATTTACACCTGAATCTCTTAGATTTTCAGCGTGTGCGTGTCCTTGTGAACCAAAACCTATCATTGCTACTGTCTTTGATTTGATGATACTTAAATCACAATCTTTGTCATAATATACATTTAATGTTGACATTATATTTCCTTGGAAGTTAAAAAATTTTGCGATTATAACCAAATATTGCTTATTTTACTTAGGTTATTTAA
>CAMZNQ010000291.1 GCA_947313765.1 uncultured Sulfurovum sp. | reverse complement strand
ATTTACTCTCTCTGCTCATGCATATGATGATACAAAGGCAAAGGAACTCAACACATTTTATGCCTATCCTTGTTACTTCTGTGGATACTCAGGATGACAAAAGTTCACCCCATCAACTGTTCCTACAGAACAACATCCATCAGTTACCCCTCTCTTTTTGATACCTTTATCAAATGCCCAGTAGTGGTTATAGCTACCATCACGCAAAAAGTTAAACACCGTGACAACATCTGTAGCATTCTCATTTTGAGCTAAAATAATATCTTTGTCTAAATCGTCAACATCAACAACCTCTACCATACAACCTACTTTTAAAGCTTCAATTTCAGAAGTAGAACCCTTTGAGACTAAAGCATCATAAAGAGCTTGAATCTCTGAAATATCATAAATTCCAGCCTTCATATCTTCAATAGCTGTGTTCATGTAGCCCAATGAGGGTGCATCGACATTGGTAAAGTTAACATTATCGTTTAAAAGATATTTTTGAACTAAGCCTTGTCCTGCTGTAATGTGTTTGTATTCTGATTTTGTGGCAATATTGTTAAACTGTTTTGTTCCATATTCTCCGTAGAGTTTATTGTAAACATCATACGCTAGACGCTCTTCATTTCCCATAAACGATAAAGTATTGGTAAGTTCTTGCCTAAGTGTAGATTTTTCACTGTTTATTGCATTTTGCACCTCAACAGGTAACTCACTACTTGCTACAGGGGGTGTACTATTTTTACCCTTTCCACCCCCAGAACCACCTCCTCCACAGCCATTTAAAGCGACCATAAATCCTAAAAGTAGAGATGATTTAAAAAGATTGTTCATGTTGTTTCCTTAGTTTTAAATTTTTAATAAGAGTAATGGAGAGAAGGTTTATCTCCATCCTCCTCCACCTTGACCTCTACCTTGACCACGACCTTGCCCATTGTCTCTTCCACCTCTTTGATTTTGAGGATATTCAGAGTGACAATATCTGTCTCCAACAGAACAACAACCATTAGAGACTCCTAGCTGTTTTAAACCTCTGTCAAATGCCCAATAGTGGTTGTATGAACCTTTAAGAAGAAAATTATAGGTTTGAACAACATCTTGTGCATTGGCTTGTTCTGCTTCTCTTGTATATTTTTGTAGGTCTTCCACATCAATAACTTCTACCATGCACCCGACCTCTAAAGCATCTCTTTTTGAGCGAATACCTTTGGCATAGAGTTCATTGTAGAGAGATTGTATGTGTGATGTTTGGTATTGACCTGCTCTTTGGTAAGGTGTTGGAACACCATAGCGTACAGCTAAATCTTTAACAGCATTAATGTGTCTTACTTCTGCTTTTGTGGCTATTTTGGTAAGTTGTTGTACGGGTTGTTTGGCATAGATAGCCAAATAGACCTCTTTTGCCAATCGCTCCTCATCATACATATAGGCTAATGATTTTTGCACAGTACTATTTGTAGTGGTTCTACTTGTTTGAGAGATAGGGGTGTTAGTAGTTGGCAGATTAGCTCTTGAATAGTGTTGCCCTTGGCTATTATTTGCCACACATCCTGTAATAATCAGTGAAGATAGAAGCAAAGAGGAGGTTAGTGAAGTTTTTTTCATTATTAATTTCCTTGAAAGTTGTTTTTTAATTTAAATATAAAGAGATAGTAACATTAGTTTGTTAGCGTAATGTTAGTCTCTTGTAATTTTAACCTCTCCCGAACATCAAAATAGTCCAAATAGGCCTCAATGCTCTCTTTTAAAATAGTCTCATTTAAATCCAAAGCCTTTTTTTGGGGAAACTTCAAAAAAAACTGTTTGGGCATAATGGAGGTTTTAGGGCTAGGGGCTTTTAGATAGCTTAGGAGTTGCTTTTTAATATTGTTATGCGTACTGTACTTCATGAGATAACGTCTGTAGATAAGCTCACTGGGTATCTGCTGTTCACGGTGACAAGCCAAACAGTTTTTTTGAAGTAGTACAGATGGCTCTTTAGCACTGCTTACGGTTAACAACAGAGTTGTGATGAGTAGAGATGATTTTACCATGATATTTTGACCTCCGTATGGTTCTCTTTTGAGTTAATTTGAAAATTAAAGTTATAGCGTTGTACCACTTGCCCAATAATAGTTCTTGAATTTTGAATATGGTTTTTATGACTAGAACTAGTTAATATTAACTAAATGCTTCCCCAAACAATCTATGTTCAGGCTCTTTATCATAGAGTTCTAAGATAATATTTTTTCTGATAAATTCTTTTTCTTGTTCTGTTAATATATTTTGTTCTAATACCATTTTAAGTGAATCTTCTCCAATATTTATAAAATATTGTAAATCATTCTCCTTTATTAGCTCTATTACTATTTTAAATATCATGGCTTTTTGCCGTCCATCCATTTCAGAAAAAATACATCCATCATGAGCCATAAAATTTAAAATGTTTTTATTTTTTTGATAAAGAAAAACATCATAAGAGAATATTCCTACATTACCAACACTTTGACCACCATCTCCATCTATATCAATAAAAATATCATATAGATATTTTGCTGTTTTTGTCTCTTTTATTTTTAAAGAGCCACCATGATTATCGTAAAACTTTTTAACTATAACCCTAAAGTCATCTTCTAGATTTTCAAGATATTCTTTCTCTTTTTCCAAATAAAGAATACTTTTTTGCTTTATAAGACTACTTTTAACATCTAGCTCACTTTTATCTCTTCTAAACTCTGATAACAACTTTTCATATTTTGTTAATTTTTCAATCTCTTGATATAACTCTTTTATTTTTTCCTCTATTGCATGATACTCCTCTAATGCTCCACTATTACTCAATAGCATTAATTTTTCATCTCTCTTTATAGAAAGAGTATCAATTTGTTGATGTAATTCATTTTTCTTTATAGTTAGTTCTTCTATCTCCAATTCAATTCTACTTTTTCTATTAAAAATTAGTGTATTATGAAAAGTTTGTGCATCCTCTAATCTTTTTTTGATTTTTGTGTCAAAGAAAAATTCAGCTTCTCTATAGAGATTTTCTATTTCATTAGAATCAATATTTATATTATCCGACGCTAAAAGGTTCTTTTCTTTTTTTTGTAAAGAATTTTTAATTTTTTGCATATTATTTCGTAACTCATTTAACTCTTCTGTTAATTTATCAGCTTCTACTTTAATCGCATCATAGTTTTGAGCAATAATAAAATTTTTCTTATCTTCTATAAGGAGTTTATATTCATCTTTCAAATCTTTTAAGTTCACTTTATCAAGAGATTCTGCATACTCTCTTATAAATTCTTCTGCTTTTTTAAGTTTAGATACGTTATCCCTAATTTTAAAATTTTCTTCTACTAAATTAGTATCAATATGTAAAAGCTTTAAGTTATTAAGTCTTTGATTATAGTCTGTTAAAGGCATACCTTGTTGTCTTATTGGGTCACTATAATAATCTCCACCAAACCTTCGTGCAAAAGAGTTAAACACTTGCCTAAAAGACAAATCACTATTATTGTCTATAAAAATTTTATTTAATTCAAGAGGATACTCGGTCTGAGTTATCTTTTTATCATTTATATAAAATTCTGGTTTGGAGAAATCTTTTTTAATTTCATACTCTTCTTCATTGTGTTTAAAATTAAGATAGAAAATTCCATACGTTGACAAAAAATCTTTTAATTTTTTTTCTTTAGGCTTTTTAGTATCTAATTTTCCCCCAAACATTAACTGTACAAGTGTTAATGTTAAACTTTTACCAATACTATTAATAGTTTTTTTTTCTTCTTCACTTAATTTTAACCCTGCAACAATATTTAAAGTTGGTTCAAAATTTAAAGTTTTAAATTTGGGATTATCAGAATTTAATTGTAATAGTTTCATTCTCTATCCTCACTTTATCTGTAATATATAAAAAGTTCAAACTCAAAAGTATTTTTTCTAGTGAAACCTTTTTATAATAGACTTTATTTACTTCATCATGTAGTTTATCAATATTAAGATTTTGTCCATGAAGCACTTTTAATATGTAAGCTGAAATACTAAACAGTGAATCAACAGGCTTAATAATTTTTGTAGGCATCAACATGTTTCATCTACTCCTACATCGCATAATTCAAAGAAATATGCAATAATAATCCAAGCTATTCCCATGGAATTCCAATCATCAATTTCTATACTATTTTCTATCTCTTTATGTAATTGATTGATTAATTTATTAAAATCTATTTTATGTAAGGTAGCCATATCTTGTAATTCAGATGTCTTTCTATCTATTAACTCTTTGTCTGATACTTTTAGTTTCAATTTGTCTAATAGAATATTTTTATAAATATCATCTATAATATGAGCTTTTAAATCAGTTATTAAATTATCTTCATTATAAAAATTATCTAAAACAACTCTATAGTCTAATGACTCTTTTATCTTTGCAGAAATTTTTTCATTGATTTTATTTATACTCAATTTAGAGTTTGTATCCACTGTGCCAAAATCATCATCAGTATAATCTACAACAACCGTTATTTTTTCTTTAAGTAGATGCTTAAATATTAAATTTAATACAATGTTATCAGTATACTTTTCAGATGTTTTTAGAAAAAGTTTTTGATTTAATTCGATTAATTTAGTAGTTTCTAAAGCTTCTATATCTTTTAATAAATCTGTGTAATCAAAAAGATGTTCTTCTATATTGATACCATAAGTATCTTTAAAATATTGTTTTGTAGGTTTTTGAAATTTTGATTTTTCTAAAAGAAAAAATATTTTTAATGTATATTTTTTATAAGTAGTTTTCGTAAGTTTTTTAAAACTCTCATCGACTTTTTCTTTACTTCTTGTTGTAGTTATCTGATATGCAAGTTTATTTTCTTTATCTATCAAGTCAATAGCTGAACTATTTCCTGTTTTTGTTTCTAAATTTGCATTAATAAAAAAGTTTTTTTCATAAACAAAATTAAAAATATCGCGAAACCAGTTTTCTCCATGAATATTTAATGATTGGTCATTTACTAATTGATGTTGCTCAATATCGTAACGAGTAATTGCCAATACTCGACTAATATTATCAAAAGCTATTTTTCGTTCTGCAATCACTTAATTTTCCTTTTGTTTAATCATGTTTATTTTAACATTTATGGACTGATTATTTCGTTAATTAAATATATATTTATTATTTGTTTTTGTAAATTTTGAGTAATACAGTTTAAAATATTTTATTATTAAAAATAGTTTTACCATGATATTGTGACCTCCGTATGGTTCTCTTTTGAGTTAATTTGAAAATTAAAGTTATAGCGTTGCACCACTTGCCCAATAATATCTAAGCCAATTCCAAAACCACCCTCACTGCTGTTGGCACGTTTAAAGCGTTGATGAATCTCTTCTATCTTTTTGGCTTCAATGCTGTGTCCTGAATTTTGAATGGTAAGTGATTGTCTGTTGAGGTTAATGTTGAGTTCTCCAAACTTTTTATTGTATTTAATGGCATTTGAGAGGAGATTGTCAAGTAGCCGAATGGCATCATTTCTATCTATGTCTATGATGATGTTTTGCTCTATCTGCTTCTCTACTTGAAGATGTTTCGCTTCAATCATTGTAGTAAAAAACTCAATGCGTTCTTCTAAGAGTTCAGAGAGATTTAGAGCTGTTATCTCTCGATGATAGTTATGGTTAAGCTTTAAAAAGGTTAAATCTTCATAGAGCCTAGAGAGGGTTTTAGAGGCAATCTCAATGCGTCTCATCTCCTGCTTTCCATTGCAGTTGTGAATGGTCTCCAAAAGCTCAATATTGGTCAAAATGGTACTAATGGGGGTGTTAAGCTCATGCGTTGTATCTTCAATAAACTTGTTCATGGTCTGCATGGACTCTTTCATGGGGTCAATAAATAGTTTACCTAAGAAGAGAGATAAGAGTGTAAATATGACCCCTGCAACAAGCAAAAATAGGAGAGAGAGTCTAAAGAGTTCAGTAAGTGGTTCTTGGTTAAGCTTTTGTGAGATAACTAGATAAGAAGCCCCTAAATAGTAGGGTTTTACAGGACGAACATAGAGAAGCTCCTCCCCTTTTTGATAATACTCTTTTTCCCATTGAATCTTTTCATAGCTTTTTGAGCCAAAAATATACTCTTTATTTAAGTTGTAGATGGCTGAATGAAAATCCTCATATTTAGGATAGATAAGTCTCTCTTCATAGGTACTAGATAGTTTGCGTAACTTTTGAATAATCTCTTCAGATTTTACAAGAAGTTTTGAATTTTGATTGTTAATAATCTGATGTTTTTGAAACCCATAAAAGATAAACGTTACCAAAAGAAAAAGAGTAAAAGTCGAACCCAAATAGATGGCTAAAAAGCGAAAAAGAGAGCGTTTCTCACTTTGTTGCATATCGGTATCCACTATTTTTAATGGTCTCAATCGCCTCTTTTCCTAGATGTTGTCGTAAGGTATTGATGTATGCTCTAAGACTCCCTTGGCTTGGTGTTTCATCGTAACCCCAAAGTGCTTCAAAAATATCCTCATAGGTTAAAAGCTTGTTAGGGTTTTTAAGAAAAAGTGCCAAAAGTTTTGCCTCTTTGTTTTTAAGAGCTACTTTTTTATTTTGATAGGTTAAAAAGAGACCTTTAATGTCAAAACCATACCCATTGGCTAACTCAATGCTATCTTGTTGTGTTCCAAAGTTTCGTTTAATGGTCGCTTCCACTCTTGCAAGTAGCTCTTTGAGTGCAAAAGGTTTACGAATGTAATCATCACACCCAATCTCAAACCCTCTTGTGACATCATCAACAGAGTTTAAAGAGGTAATGAAAATGGCAGGGGTACTGTTCCCCTCACGGCGAACCTCTTGGAGGAAATCAAACCCATTTTGATGAGGTACTTTGATGTCTAAGAGCATCAAATCTATATTTTGTTCATAGAGAATATCTTTCGCCTCTAAAGCATCATAAGCAGGATAGAGAGCATACCCCGAATACTCTAAAAACTGTTTAACCGTATCGCTAAGTTGTAGGTCATCTTCTAGTAGAAGAATATTTTGTTGTGGCATCTTTTAACCTTATTAAATTTTCTAAAGAGGATATTATAGGGGTTTAAGATGAATTAGATGTGAATTTATTAGAGATTTTAATCAAATTTAAACTAATGTTGGTTGGGTATAATAGACAAAAAGAGTAAAAATGAAAAGTGTATTTATAATATTTTTTATCCTATTTCAGTTTATAGGGTGTGCAAAAGAGATGAAAAAAGATTTAAAGAGTGCAAAAAATCCTATTGAGAATCAATTTGAAGCAGTTTGGAGTGAGGTAGCTTCTGACCCTTATGTTAAGTTACCTCAAAACAGAGTATCTTTTGGAAAACTCTTTAGTTGGAGTAGAAATATAATCTTAGATAATGCCAAAAGAACTTTAGAAGATAGAGCTAACATATTAGAACCTTTTGAAAAATTGGCTCATCCTAATGGCATCTGTTTAAAAGGTTTTTGGGAAATTGAAAAAGATAATAGTTATAGTGGATATTTTAAAAAAGGGAGTAAAGCACTTATTATTGCTAGAGCTTCATCTGCAATGTCCAATACAAAAAGAGGAGAGATTAGAGCCTTTGGTTTTGCTGGTAAGCTTTTCCCAACTACTAACCCTTTAAAGATAAATAGTGAATACACGGCTAATTTTTTTGTCATAGATGATTTAGGTGGAACTAAAGCAGAACATTTTACAGATGTGATTTTGACTAATGAACCTACAGTTACTACAAATAGTGAGGTTATCAAATATCTTCTCTATGCACTTAAAGTAGCAAAAGCCTTTGCAGATGCTGATGAACATTCAGGGATTAGACAACTCTATGAGATTTCAGAGTTAAAAGAAAAAGGTAAAGTTAAGACTCCTAAATGGATGAAAATAGTAGCTAAATCTGGACAAACAGTTGATGCTGATGATTTTAGAGAAGAGTTAATGGTTAAAGATAATAAAAAAATTATTTTTGATATTTCGGTAGCTGACCATGAGTTTAATGGTAAAAAAGATTGGGAGACTATTGGTAAAATCACTTTCAATGCTTCTGTTACATCTTACTCTTGTGACCATCGTTTACATTTTCATCATCCAAAGTGGAAAGATTGATTTTTATTTTATAATTTTAGCATATGATGGTTATAATTAATATTGATTATAAAAAAGGTAAAAAGATGATTAAAACTCCCTATCCAGATAATTTTGATGAGTTAAGAGCAGAGGTTAGAGCAGATGGTCTACTCGATAGAGTACCCATACGAGGTTCTATTGAGATGGTAGGGGTTATTATTGCAATAATAGTTGCATTAAAAACGTCCCCTTTTTGGAACCCTATTTTACTTGGTCTGTTTATGACCATAATATTTACACGTGCTGTTTTTATCTCTCATGATATACTTCATACACAATATTTTAAGAGCAAAAAACTCTCTTTTAAACTATCCTATCCATTCTCTGCAATCATCTTAAGTAATTCCTCTTCATGGTGGGATTATAAACATAATGTAAATCATCATACATATTGTAATATAATAGAAAAAGATGAAGATATTAGAGCCTTAGATGGTACATTTACAAATGATAAATATAGAGGTAATAGTGAATTTATTAAAAAGTATAAATATATAATCTTTTGGGGTTCTATGTTTTTTATGAATTTTGCATTTATTGCTCAATCGTATGCTTTTGTTCTTCGTAGAAAACTATATGGAGAATTTGCACTTATGCTACTTCATTGGCCCATTATTTGGGGAACAATATTCTATCAGCTTCCCTTTATAGATGCATTAATTGTATTTTTAGTTTTAAATTTTACACTCTCTCCTTGGTTAGCATTTGGATTTATTACAAACCATTTGGGATGTGAAGTATCTGAAGAGAAGGAGGGGAAAAAGCTATCATGGATGGAGCTTCAAATGAGAGGTAGCCGTTCACTTAGTGGTGGCTATTTTATACATTGGTTATATGGAGGGTTAAATACTCAAATAGAGCATCATCTTTTTCCAAAAGCACCAAGGTTTAATCTATTGAAAGTTCAACGCATAACAAAAAAGTTTGCTAAAAAACACAATCTTTTCTATTTTGAAACAACACCAATAGAAGCATATATTCAGATAAATAACGCATTAAAGCTATATAGGTAACAACTATTTCACAATTCTTTTATTTATAGTTGATATACTTTAAATAAAAGGATAATTATGAAAAAAAGACTTTTTCTTATCTCTTCACTTCTATCTACCTCTCTTTTTGCTCAATTTAATGCAAATATTTCAGAGATTACACCTGATATTAAAGCTCGTATGATAGAGGGAAACTCTTGGCAAAGAGGTTGTCCTGTCTCTTTGTCTAATCTACGCTATTTACAAATGAGTTATTTGGATTTTAATGGTCAAACTCAAACTGGAGAGATGATTGTTCACAAAAGCATAGCAGATAATACAATATATCTTTTTGAAGAGCTATACTATATGAATTATGCTATTGATAAGATGAGATTGGTTTCAGACTACAATGGAAATGATTGGCAATCAATAGAGAGTGACAATACATCTGCTTTTAACTGTCGACCTGTTACAGGGAAAAAGAAAAAATGGTCAAAACATGCCTATGGTAAAGCGATAGATATAAACCCTATTGCCAATCCTTACATCTCAAGAACAGGTCATATATCTCATAAAGCCTCTTACAAATTTAGGAAAAGAAGACATTTAGATATTAATAATTTAGCTGATAGAGCCTTACTACTCTCGTCTGACCCTGCAACTAAAGCTTTTAAAGGGTATGGATTTAGTTGGGGAGGAGAGTGGAAAGGAATTAAAGACTATCAACACTTTTTTGTTAAATAATATCTATTTGTCTTAGGATATGCTATTAGGTATCTTTTTTGATTTGGTATAATAAAGGTTGAGATTTCAAAAAAAGGAAAAAACTTGAAATATTTTGAACTTATATGCATAGCATACCTAAAAACCGACATACCTTTTAAATCTAGTTTTGAGATTATCTCAAAATACATTAGCTTCTCTATGGCACAAGAGGAGAGTTTGAAATCTCTACACTATAAAGAGAATGTTTTTAAACACTACAATTTTGGCAACTTCTATCCTATTGAAAAAAAGCAGATTTATAAAAAAGGCAATAGCTACCAATTTACCATTCGTTCTCTTGATGAAAAGTTTATAGATACCCTCTCTAAAACTCTCCGTGCCAATATAGACAATCCAAACTTTTTAGTAGTAGAGACCCATAAAAAAACTATTAAACAGTTTTTTATATCGGAACTCTATTCGGCTACACCTGTTATTGTCTCTAGCTCTAACAGCTTATATTGGAGCATGGATACAGATGGAGATATTTTAAAATTACAAAAACAGTTAAATGAAAATCTAAAAAAGAAGTATCAAAGTTTTTATGATGAGTCGATAGATGAAGAGCAGAACTTTATACAACTTTTAGAGATAAAGAACAGGTATCCTCAAAGTATCTACATGAAAAAAGGCAATAAAGAGATTCGATTTTTTGGTAATAAATTTAGAATAGTTCCTCATGAAGATGAAGTTTCACAAAAGTTGGCATTTGTCGCTTTAGCTTGTGGGCTTGGGGAGAAAAATAGCTTTGGGGGTGGGTTTTGTTTGAGTAAGGGGCTTCGATGATTTATGACGTTTTAGAAATATTTAAAAAAGAGTATGAAGAAAAAGGCGATAAACTTATTTTAGGTAACTATGAGTTAAAAGAGGGAATTTATATAAAAGTAAATAGTGATGACTCTATTAAGGCTTTTATTGTAAAAAGAAAGAATAGAGAGTTGATATTTACCGATATAGATGGTGGATTAAACAGTACAGCTTATGAGTGGTTAAAAGAGAGAGACTATTATAGCGAGTGGTTGAATGCAAATAAAGCTTTTTCAAATAAAAAAATACACAATATTAATTATTTATCACTTTTTGTAAAGATAGAGAGCTTTATGAGTGATGAACCTAAAAAACTACTTCAAGATGATGCTATTGAGATTCAATATAAAAATATAAGTAATTATCAAAAATTTAAAAAACCAAAAGAGAGAGATATCTTAGAGACTTATAGCAAACAGTTACAAGATAGGGATAGAAGAAAAGATATTGTAAAAAAGTATAGATGGATAAGAGACAATATGACATATATTGTGGAGTTAGCCAAAGAGCATGAGGTTAAAAACTATATCAAAATATTTTTTGATGAACCAATAGCCAAATATCAAGAAGAGAGTAATATTTACTATGCTCTTAAGATCTTTAATGATATAAGTTTCTCAAAAAAGATAGAAGATGAGGTTTTTGGCTTGTCTGATTCCAATATGGGATTAAATTCTAAAAAGCCTTATTTGGAGCATAAAACAAGAAAAGAGAAAGCCCCTTTTTTTCTTTTGTGAGAAGATGCTCTATTAGTAAAAAAGTTTTTTGATTGGTTGAAATTTCAAAAGTTTATGGACAAAAAACCTTTAAGTGATGATTTCTTTATAAATAGAGACTTTAGAGAGAAAGATTTGATTATAGATTTTGACCATATTCCTCTAAAGATAAACCTATTGAAAAAGCCTATTGTTATAAAAAATCATCTGCTTCTAAAAAAAGGAAAAGTTCTAATAGAAGATGAAACCATTAGTTATCTAAATATTTTAGAAGATAAAGTAGATGAGGTATTGTATAATAGACAACTTAAAAATAACTATTATGGAGAGGTCTATAAAAAGTTAGATAATAAGTTTGCAAGTTTTATATATAGTACACGAGA
>CAMZNQ010000290.1 GCA_947313765.1 uncultured Sulfurovum sp. | reverse complement strand
TGCTATCTTAAAAAGTTTTAAAGTAGGAAGCATAATAAAATCAATAGCATTAGCCTCTGATGCTAAAATTTCTACAGTTTTATGTAACCCAAGTTTAGAGTCAGGAGCAACAGCTAGTGTAAACCATATATTAAATGTATGTTCTCGTTCATAGTTATGTGAAACCCCTGGGTGAGAGTTGATAATCTCTACAGCTCTATCTATATCTTCCTTTTTAATCTTGAAAGAGACAAGAGAGGAGCTATACCCTAAACGCTTTGTATCAAAAATTGGAGATATTTGTCTAATAATTTTACTTTTCTTTTCAGTTAAAATTTGTATAAGGATGGTCTCTTCATCTGTATTTAACTCTTGAGCAATGGTAGCAAATGGTCTAGGAGTTAGAGGAAAGTTTTTTTGAATAATAGAGAGTAGTTCAGAGTTCATAGGATAGCCCTTTAAATTAATATTTTGAATATTATACTACTTGGCTATAGGAATTTATTTGACATAAATCAACTATTTAAAATTGTGTTTTTTTATTTTAAATGTTTCTCCATAAAAGCATCACTCTTATCTTCAAAAAATTTCATACGTTTTTTTCCTTTTGGGATGGTTTTTCTTAACTCTTTTAACTCTTTTAAAAAACTCTCTATTGAGTTTGGAATAAGTTTTTCAATATATATGCGAAGTCGTTTAGCCATAGCAGGAGATGCACCAGAAGTTGAGATGGAGATGGTTAAATCTCCTTTTTTAATGTAGGAGGGAAAGATGAAATCACAATAGGCAGTATTATCTACCGAATTAACTAAAATTCTACTACTTCTACTCTCTTCATATATCTCTTTATGTATATTTACTGTATTCGTTGCAACAATAACAATATCATAATTAGAAATATCTCCATATCTATACTCTCTTTTATCTATTTGAATATTATATCTTTTTGCAAAAGTTTTAAACTCATTAGATACCCCTTTAGAGATAACATCAACATCTTTTGTAAAGTCTACCAATTTTTCTAACTTCTCTAAAGCTACATTACCTCCACCAATAAGTAATACTCTTCTATCTTTAAGATTAAAATAGGCAGGAAAAAAAGACACTACACCCCCTCATTTATTAAAGCTAATTTTGCTTTAAATATATCAATACAATTGGTACAACTTTTAATACTATTTGTCTCAACAATCATATTTAGAGCATCTCTATTTAGAATAGTTAGATGGTGTTTTTTTATTGAGATTATTTTATCTTTTTTAAATTTACTTAAAATACGAGAAAATGTCTCTGGTGTAAGATTTAAAACCGAAGCTATCTCATTATTTTTCAGACGATTAAAAATCATAGGTTTATCAATCATTAAATCTGCAACTTTTGCTTCTGAAGATAATATAGTCTCTTTATGAACCAAAGAGGAGAGAATTATAATTTTAGATGTAAGTGATTTAATTAGTCCCAAAGAGAACTCTTTATTATCAAGATACTTATATACTTTATCAAAGTGTAATAGTCCAATAACCCCATCTGAAACAAATTGACAAGTTACAGGAAATGGTTCATCTTCAAAACAGGCATACTCACCTATTGTATTTGGTGCATCCATGCGTTTTATCTGAACCTCTGAACCCTTTGGAGATGTTTTATAGAGTCGTATTGTACCATCAAGTAAAATATGAAGATAACTACTCTCATCCCCTTCATAAAAGACAATACTATCTTTAGTATATCTTTTAAGATAGATACTATCTTTTAGTTCTTTATGAAATTTCTTATCTAAATCAGAAAACATTGGAATATCTGCTATATCAAACATATATTTCCCTTATCTTTTTTATCAATTATACTTAAGTTTTGTTAAAATTGAAACTAATTGCTTATATACTTAACTATTTTTTCGGGTCATGTACCTCAAAGTAGTTAATGATTAAAGGAATTGATAATAAAAATTAACCTCTTGGGTCAACTAAATATCCAGCAATGGCACTTGCTGCTGCTACGGCTGAATTTGCCAGATAAATCTCTGATGTTCTAGCACCCATTCTTCCAACAAAGTTACGGTTTGTAGTTGCTACACATCGTTCACCATCACCTAAAATACCCATATATCCACCAAGACAAGCACCACATGTTGGATTTGAGACTACTGCACCTGCATTAATGAGAATTTCCATTAAACCCTCTTTTTGAGCTTGAAGCAAAATCTTTTGAGTAGCAGGAGTTACAATCATTCTTGTGTGACGAGCTACTCTTTTCCCCTCCATAATCTTTGATGCAATTCTAAGGTCTTCAATTCGTCCATTGGTACAACTTCCAATCATAACTTGGTCTATTTTTATATTATCTTTTACAGCTTGTTCCATAGACTTACCATTTGAAGGTAAGAAAGGGTATGCAATTACAGGAGAGAGATTTGCAACATCTATCTTAATCACTTGTGAGTAAGAGGCATCATCATCAGAGTAGTGAATTTTAGGCTCTGCTCTAAGTCCACCATTTGCCTTAGCTCTATCTTCCAAATACTCTTCTGTTACAGAATCTACAGCAAAAATTCCATTTTTAGCACCAGCCTCAATAACCATATTTGCAATAGAGAATCTATCTGCCATACCTAGATGAGGGATAGCATCTCCTGTGAACTCAATCGCTTTATATAACGCCCCATCAACTCCAATTTGACGAATAAGCTCTAAGATAATATCTTTTCCGTAAATATGCTCTGCAGGTTTTCCAGATAGCTCTACTTTAATGGTTTCAGGTACTTTAAACCAGTTTCCACCTGTAATCATACCAAATGATAAATCTGTACTTCCCATTCCTGTACTAAATGCTCCTAAAGCACCATGAGTACATGTATGAGAGTCTGCCCCAATAATCACATCTCCAGGGATAACAAGACCTTTTTCAGGAAGTAAAGCATGTTCAATACCCATATCTTTTTCATCAAAGAAATGTTTCATATCATGCTTGTAAGCAAAGTCTCTACTTATTTTTGCTTGATTTGCTGAAGCAATATCTTTTGCGGGAATGTAGTGATCCATAACAATACAAAAGTTATCTGGTCGAGCCATTTTTTTAGCTCCAGACTCTTCAAATGCCCTAATAGAGATAGGAGTTGTAATATCATTCCCAATAATCATGTCAATATCAACTCTCACAATCTCCCCTGCTTTTACTTCACGTCCAGCGTGTTCAGAGAAGATTTTTTCAGTAATGGTTTGTCCCATTTTAAATCCTTAATAATCTATAATAATTAATAGAATTATATCGAAAGTTGTTTACATGTTGAGGATATTATATTTGCTCAATTATTTTTAATACCTTAACAGAAGAGCGTTCAATAACCATTTTAGCAAGAGGAACATTTCCATCTCCTTTAAAAATTGCAAAAAAAGTTAGATTATTTTCCTCTTTTGAA
>CAMZNQ010000289.1 GCA_947313765.1 uncultured Sulfurovum sp. | reverse complement strand
CTTCTGTTTGAGTCAACTTAGATAGTATAGTCTCCATACTATCTCCTTGTTTAAAGCTAACTTTTGCTTGAAGTTCCATAGATTCACATACACCATTTTTATTCTCATCTTGACATATATTAGCAATTACATCTTGTGGAATACCAACTACTTTTAACATTTTTGTTTTTATCTCTTTACCATTCTCACTACTTTTATCACAAGCTGTAAATAGTAGACCTAAAGATATAGCCATAGTACCGATTAGTAAAAAATTTTTTTTCATAATTAATTCCTTTATATTATATTTCAGAGTTTAAAGATAAAATCTCCATCTTCTAAACTCTCATTTTTGTATTGAGGTTTTTGTTTATCTTTAGTTACACTCTGAACATACTTTTTAATGTAGTTAGCAAGTGTACTAAATCTAAGATACCCATCTCTATTTTTATTTGAATTTAAAACATCTAAAAATGCTTTTGTAAATGGAGAGTGATTTGACCCATCTGATACAGGTTGGTCATCTCCTGCTGTTAATATATTAATTGATTTTTTAGAGAGAAGCTCTTTGAAAAATCTATTTATTTGACTATTACTATTTTGATTTGATACTATTTTTATTGGTTTTACTCTAATAGAGCGACTCTTTGAGTTAAATTGAATTTCATCTACTTCCTCTTTACTACCTCCTAAAGATTTTTTTGCATATTTTGAATCCATTTCTTAACCTGAAAAACAAGAGTCTAGTACAATATCAATATGTTTTGCATCCGTATCTCTTGAGTACATGACTAAAGAGCTAATGCTTAGAGCTGATTTATCGTAATACATTACATCAGTTGTTGGACTATTTAAATCTGAAGAGAAATCAAATGGTAAAATATACCCCTCTCTTACACCATTTTTACCAGTTACACCATCTCCATGCCCTGCAAAATAGAATAGTGTTGAGTCATTTGGGCTAGATAGTTGTCTAATCTTTTTTAGAGCATCAAGGATTCTATCTTTTGTAGCATTATCATTATATAACTCTATAACCGAGAAACCTCTATCTCTTAAAAGTTTAGCAACGCTATGTGCATCATTTAGAGCATTTTCCAATGTGGGAATAGATTTTCTTTTGTAGCTATTAATTCCTACAACAATTGCATACTGTTTATGATACCAATCTTTTGGCTGATTTTTAGTTTTATTATTGGTGTAAGATGAGGTTTGTGAACTATTTGTAGTTGGGGAGTAGCTACTACCTATCTGAAATAGCTTAATCCGACTATCTCCCTCTAGTGCTACAAGAAGATGTCCTGACTTATTTATTGCAACTCCATTTGCACTATCTTTTAATATAATATTTGAGATAGCTCTTCTCTTCTCTAAATCCCATAGTCTAACTGTTCTATCTTTTGAACTTGAAGCCATATAACTTCTATTATTAGATACATCAATTCCTGTAATATCTCCTCTATGTTGATTGAACTCTTGAAGTAGATTTCCTTGATTATCTTCAAATTTAATAGTGTATTTCCAAATAGGAGGTCCATTTCTTCTACGACTGTTACCCTCTGCACTCTCAACCTCTGTTAAACCTGATATGGTGTAATCATCAAATGATTTAATTTTTTTAATTTTACCATACTCGTTTGATGGGGTAAGGTAGCTATATACTATCTTTTTTCTAGTTACATCCCATATTTTAGTCTGTTTATCATCAGTAGATACTATTTTTCTGTTAAAATCTATAAATGATAAATTAGAGATACTATCTTGATGCCCCTCTAATCTTGCAATCTGTTCTCCTGATGCTCTATTCCAAATATCAATAACTTTTTCTGCACCACCAGAGGCTATTTTTTTTCCATCTGAACTAATTGCCACTGCAAAAATATCTTTTGAACTGCTTTGTAATTTATGGATAAGTTTATGAGTTTTTAAATCCCACACCTCAACGTATCCATCATCTCCACCAGAGACTAAAAACGCTCCATTAGAGCTGATATCTATACTGTTAATCTCGTCATTTTTACTCTTTAAAGAGTAAATTGGTTTTAAGTTCATTGAGTATATATCAATAATATCACTATCTCCATAACCAATAAGAGTATTGTCATTAGGATTAAATTTTACTCCATATAGTTTATGATTTGTTTGAATCTGGTTTATTAGTTCATATGTTAAATCCCCACCAATTACAGTTAAAGGCTCTTTGCTATCAATGGCTTTTTTTGAAGAGATAGCATTGGATACACCTTTAGGAGATAGAGATGAATTTTGACAAGCTGAAATTCCAATAAGTAGGAAAGAGAGGAGAATATATTTCATAAAAAAATCCTTAAATTTAAAATTGTAGATTTTAACATAGATAGATGTCTTTGTAGTGTCTATTTTAAGAGTTTGGTCTAATTTGATTAGACTAAACTCATTTTATAATTAATTAAAGAAGTATGTTAAATATACATTAAGATATGATTGAGAATATTCGGTAAAATCAAAGAACATTGAACCTGCTTCAGGAGTAACAGCAAAGTTTTCACTTAAAAATTGATGTGCTCCAACATAAATTCTTGTACCATTTGCACCTGAATCACTATTTCCTGTAAGTCCACTATGGTAGTATTGTCCTCCCACATATGGTGTTAATGTTGGAGTTTTTGAAAAATAGTAGTTTC
>CAMZNQ010000288.1 GCA_947313765.1 uncultured Sulfurovum sp. | reverse complement strand
CTTGCTTCATCAATTAAAATAGAATCGACCTCATCTACAATTGCATAAAAATGGTTACGTTGAACTTTCTCTTCAGCTCTACTTTTCATATTATCACGAAGATAATCAAATCCATATTCATTATTTGTTCCATAAGTAATATCACAATCATATTGAGCTTTTTTAGTTGACTCATCATATATCTCATCAGTAAGACAACCTACTGTATAGCCTAAAAAGTTATATAGTACGCCCATCTCATCAGAGTCTCTTTTTGCCAAATAGTCGTTAACAGTAACAATATGAACACCTTTACCTACCATTGCATTTAAACAGACAGCAAGGGTAGCAACAAGTGTTTTTCCCTCTCCTGTTTTCATCTCTGCAATAGAGTTCTCATGTAGTACCATACCACCTACAAGTTGCACATCAAAATGACGCATTCCAAGAACACGTTTTGATGCCTCTCTTGTGATTGCAAAAGAGTCATTTAGTACATCATCTAACGATTTTTTTTCTGCTCTAACAGCCTCTTTTAGCTTATTAAAAGCATCTTTTAACTCATTATCAGAGAGCTTTTCATATTGATTTTCTAGTTTATTAATTTGTGTTGCTCTTTTTAAATAACCCTTTACAATTCTGTCATTTTTAGAACCAAATATCATCTTTAGCATTATAGTTATAACCTAGTATTAAAATTGCTATCATTTTATCTAAAATTTAATTAGTCAGCTATTAATTGCTATTTTCAACCTAAAAGTTTTCTAAAACTAAGAGAGCATCTCTATATATTGGTTCGTCAATAAAACCATACTTCATATCCATAAACCCATTTTCATTTTTTTTCGCAGATGCCTCAAAAACTGTTTTAATGTGTTTAGCTCGAAGATACTCTTCTTGCTCAATAGAGAAAATCTCATTGGCAATCTCTACTTGGAGAGGACCCATACATGCTTTGGTGTTAAACCCCATATTTTTTTCCAATTCACACCATGCTCTAAAACTTTTAGTATTGTTATAGTCTTGAAACATAAAAGAGATAGGATTTAAACCTGCTATCTTTGCATCAATTAAGAATTTACTTAAAATATAATGAATGGTAGGGTTGTCGAGTTTTACAAGTGATTGAGGAAGAGATAGAGATGTTAATAGGTCTAATATGCCAAGATTTGCTGTTGTGAAGCGTTCAATACCTCCAAATGTTGCCAAGGTATTAAACGCTTCTTTTGTCTCTAATGAGATATGAATATCTTTATCATCTCTAAGTATTTTATCTACCTCTAAAATTTCATCTCTTGTTTTTACTTTAGCTACACGAACAGCATCAAAAGAGAAACCATTTAAAAACTCTATCTCTTCACGACCACCTTCATTTAAAGGGTTAACTCGTACAATAATAAAAGAGTTAGACTCTTTAAGATTAGATAGAAATAGAGCAATGTTATGTAGAGCCTCTTTTTTACGGCTTGGAGCAATAGCATCTTCTAAATTTAGAGTAATCATATCTGCAGGGAGATTATCAATTCTATTTAGATGTTTAAGCTTCAATGGATTTAACATCATGTTTGAGCGAAAAGTTTTTTTAGAGTATGCTATTTTTCTCTCTTCTCCTAAATATTTTGCTCTATCTTCCAAAGTTAGATTCTCTATTAGAGTTAAATCTTCAAAAATCATCTATTTTCTCTTTTTAAGAAAAACAATAATTAGAGTAATAATAACTAGTAGTATCTCTCTAAATGGAGATGGAATCATCTTCAATACTGCTCCAAATTTATCCTCTATTTCACTTTTTGTTTGAGAGAACTCACTACTGTTATTTTGAGTTATATCATCATTGCTACTATTCTCTTCAGGAATTTTTCCTAACTGCTCAATCTTTCTATAGTTTGTCACATAGGGGTTGTCATTACCTTGAATCTCGGCAATAAGTTCATTTCTCTTCTTTTCCCATCTAGTAACTGGGTCTAAGTTGTTCCAAGCGATAAACAGTTTCTCTTGCTGTTGTGATATTCTCATTCCATAACGCTCTCTCATGTAGAAGTATGTTCTAGCAATCTCTCCATATACAGCTTTTCGTGGCTCTGCCCTCTTATCTTTAAATGAAATCTCCATATCTACCTTTCCGTAGAGACGCTCTTCTTTTGGAATCATTCCATATTTAAAATTACTTCTATCTCCATTTATCTCTCCAATAGCAGGAACAAGGTTGTGCATATCTGCTTCCATCTCTTTAAACTTCTTATTTGTCTGTCTACAAGTCATTCTTCCACCATTTTGCCAACAGTGAAGTTGATATCCAAAGTGCCAAGCAGGAACAATATGTTCCCACTCAATACGCTCTGAACGATTTTTATTTTTTCTATAGTGAAATCCACATGTTTCGGGAATTGGAATAAGTTTTTTCTCTACAACTTTATAGTCACAATTTGAGTAGAAAGCCTTTTGATGGTTTGGGTATACTTTTGTAGCTAAGAGTCGCTTTGATTTTCCAAAAGAGAATCTATCCCCTTTTGCACCAAATACCTCATCATCAATAGTAGCAGTATCTTCATCAAGTAAATCTCCATCTTGCTCCATGAGATACTCTTTGCCATCTACTAAAATCTTTTTTAGAAGTTCTCCCTGTTCAGAATTAAAAAAAGCATTCATGTCATTGGCAGAAAAAAACTTTTGAGGTTTATAATCTTCATAAGTATCTTGAGAATAGAGTAGGGTATTTATCACTGTTAATAATAGTAAGAATTTTTTCACTTTAACTTCTTCTTTTTTTCTAATTATAACATAGTTTTTTATGCTAAAATGTCACAAAAAAAGGAAAAAAATGAAAAAAATAGTAGTTACTATACTCACTTTATTATTACCATTAACTCTTATGGCAAAAAAACCAGCAAAATATGAAGAGGCAACCAAATCTTGTGAAGCTTTTAACAATATGAAGCATACAACAAATACAAATAGTATTAAATTGAAGATAGGTAAAAAGTATAGAGTTCTTCAAGAGAATAGGGGACAGATTTTAACTCTTATAGAGGGGGAGAGAATAGCTCAACGTTGGGTTGATGAATCTTGTTTCTCTAACTCTAAGATGGAGACAAAGAGAGATGTAAAAGTTAAAGAAGAGTCTCCAAAGATTCACAAATCTAAATCTAAACAGAATCTTCTAGCAATCTCTTGGCAAAATGCTTTTTGTCAGACTCATCAATATAAAAGAGAGTGTAAGAGTATGACATCTAAAGATTTTGGAGCATTTGAGTTTGTTCTTCATGGACTTTGGCCTCAACCACGAAACAATCAATACTGTAATGTAGATAAAAAGCAAGTTGGTATGGATAAAAACAAGCAGTGGAATCGTCTTAATAGATTGGATTTAACATCAGATGTAAGAGCTAATCTATCAAAAGTTATGCCTGGGTATAGTTCAAATCTACACAAACATGAGTGGATAAAACATGGTACATGTTATGGTACAAATGCTAGTGACTATTACTCTGATGCCATAAATCTACTAAAACAGGTAAATCAATCAAAAGTTGGACAACTCTTTAAGCAGAATATTGGAAAGAGTTTAAGAGTTGAAGATATTAGAAAAGTTTTTGATAGAGAGTTTGGAATGGGTGCAGGAAAACATGTAACGATGAATTGTAGAAAAGGACTTATTACAGAGTTATGGTTACATTTAGGAAATGAGGGCAGTAACTTATCAGAACTATTTAAAAAGGGAGAACGACCTAGTAAAACTTGTTACAAAGGTCGAGTTGATGCTGTTGGGTTTTAAATCTTCTCCCAAATAGGCGAGTTCTATTTTAATTTAAGTATTCTTAGCAGAAGTCCCAATGGTCTTTAGCCGTTGGGTAGTTCACTTTGATGATATTATCTCTTTTGTCTCAATGCAATAAGCACTAAGTCTAGCCCCATCAAATGTTTTTCCACAACCTGTGTCAACACAAACATGATTCTCTTTAACAATCACATTTGACATAATCACATGTCCATAAATATTAAAAATAGAGGCATCTTCACTTGGTGCTTCTCGGTTACTTTGGCATATATCCTTAAACTCTTCAAAATTTTCATCTTTTAAATGCCAATAGTCACCTGCACTTCCATGGGTGACTACAATGGGTAAATCATACCCTTCAAATCTACCCAACTCTAAATAGCATGGCAGAGTCTCTATCCATGCTAAATCATCTTTTAATTTATCTATCATTATGGGGTTATCTACTAGATATACTTCATCATCTATCTCTTCGGTTACTAATCCATAAGAGTGTAAAACCTCTGTTCCATTGAGTCTGCTCCAAAAGTTTTTACTCTTATCTTCTCTATAGGCTTCAATGGACTCTAAAAAGAAGTTTGCATTATCTAAAATATAACACTCATGATTTCCTTGAACGACTGCAAAAGCATTATTTCGTACAAACTCAATAACCTCTCTACTCTTAGCTCCTCTATTTACCAAATCTCCTACAAAAATAAGCTTTGCATCTTTTGGAAGTTTGGCTACAAGAGCCATAAGCATATCAAACTCTCCGTGAACATCGCCTATGACATAGTGTTTACTGCTCATCTTTTTTCTCCTTGTTTGGGTATAGTTTTACTACTTTCTCACTCTTATCAATAGTTGTTTGACGGTGTGCAATGGTAATGACTGTTTTGTTTTTAATATACTCATCTAAAGCATCAAGTAGTTTTGTCTCCGTATCGTTATCTAATGATGATGTTGATTCATCAAAGATAATCACTTTTGGTCTATCTAAAAGAACTCTTGCTATAGAGAGTCGTTGTTTCTGACCACCTGAAAGTTTTGTTCCATTTTTTCCGACAATAGTATCTAGTTTTTTTGGTAATTCTTGGACAAATTCATATAGTTGAGCTATCTTTAGAGACTCATACATCTCCTCATCGCTATATTCATTTCCTAATGATAGGTTATAACGCAAGGTATCATTAAACATCAGTGGAGATTGCAGAACAAAACC
>CAMZNQ010000287.1 GCA_947313765.1 uncultured Sulfurovum sp. | reverse complement strand
AATTTAAAAATGAGACAGGTGTAGATATTAAAGCAGATGTTATGGCTCTTCAAAGAGTTAAAGATGCTGCTGAAAATGCAAAAAAAGAGCTTTCATCTTCAACTGAAACAGAGATTAACTTGCCATTTATTACAGCAGATGCAAGTGGTCCAAAACACCTTATTCAAAAAATTACAAGAGCTAAATTTGAGGCATTAATTGATGATTTAGTAGCTTCAACAATTAAAACTATTAAGAGTGTATTGGCTGATGCAGATGTTTCTACTTCTGAAATTAATGAAGTTGTAATGGTTGGTGGTTCTACAAGAGTTCCATTGGTTCAAGAAGAGGTTCAAAAATTCTTTGGAAAAGAGCTTAACAAATCAGTTAACCCAGATGAGGTTGTTGCTCTTGGTGCTGCTATTCAAGGTGGAGTTTTAAAAGGTGATGTTAAAGATGTACTTCTATTAGATGTTACACCATTAAGCCTTGGAATTGAGACTTTAGGTGGAGTTACAACTAAAGTAATTGAAAAAGGAACTACAATTCCTGCTAAAAAGTCACAAGTATTCTCAACAGCAGAAGATAACCAACCAGCTGTAAGTATTCATGTACTTCAAGGTGAAAGAGAGTTCTCAAAAGATAATAAATCATTAGGTATGTTTGAACTTAGAGATATTCCAGCAGCACCAAGAGGTGTTCCACAGATTGAAGTAACTTTTGATATTGATGCAAATGGTATCTTAACTGTATCTGCACAAGACAAAGGAACAGGTAAGTCTCAAGAGATTAAGATTACTGGTTCGTCAGGACTTTCAGATGAAGAGATTGAAAAAATGGTTCAAGATGCAGAAGCTAATAAATCTGAAGATGAGAAGAGAAAAGCATTAGTAGAAACAAGAAACCAAGCAGATGCATTAGTTCATCAAACTAAAAAGTCATTAAATGATTTGGGTGAAAGTTTTGATGCTACTGAAAAAGCAGGAATAGAAAAAGCTATTGCAGATGTGGAAGCTATTCTTAAAGATGACTCTGCAACTAAAGAGCAGATTGAAGAGAAAGTTAAAGTCTTAACTGAAAAATCTCATAAACTAGCAGAAGCAGTTTACGCAAAAGAGCAAGGTGGAGATAAAGCTAAACCTGCTAAAAAAGCAGAAGATGATGATATTATTGATGCTGAAGTAGAGTAATCTACTTCTTCTATTTATCCTCAAATTAGATTTTGGGGATAGTTACTTTTTAATCTCTTTATGTACAATGGTAGTTAAACCAAGTAGTTTCCATCCTTGAAACCCTGCACGATAATAATTTAACTTAGAAGTTGGGTAGTTGTATTTCAATATACCTTTCATAAAGTGTGCTGTCTGTCCACACCATACACCATTACAAAATATAACTAACTCTTTTGCATTTTCAAAGTTCCAAGTACCATCTTTTTCAACTTTCATTCCTAAAATTCGAAAAATTAATTCAGCTTTTTTTCTACTGGCATTTTGCATTACTGGAAAAGGAATGTTAATGGCAGAGGGGATGGTCTCTAATTCAAACCAACTTTTAAGACGTGCATCAATAATAACACCTCTATTTTTTGCAACTTTCTCTTTCATAAAATCAAGAAGTTCTAGTTCCCCAATATTTTTAATATTAGGATTTATCTTATTTGGCTGAATACAAAATGGAGGACATGGTCTTGATGTTTTTGTGTAGTCATCTGTTAATCTATTTGAGGTATCTTGAATTCTTTCAATTTTTATTTTTTTACCAGAGTCAATGGTATATATATAAGGAGTTGTATCAGTTATCTTGACTGCTACATGCTCTGTATCTCCATATAGCAATGATATAAATAGTGATACTATTATTGATTTTTTCATGGGACTTAACCTTTAGTTTTAATATTTTTATATTAACAGAGAAAATTAATTCTCTATTTAAATGGAAGAAGTTTATTTTGGAATACGAAGTTTTTGTCCAATATAGATACGGTCTGGACGTTTTAAAATCTCTGGATTTGCTCTATATATTTTTTTATATTCCATAACATTACCATAGGCTCTTTTAGCAATCTTACCTAAAGTATCTCCTTTTCTAACAATAATAATTCTCATCTCATTTTTGCGAATAACAACCTCTTTTTTAAGTGCTTGTGTATATGTTTTTTCCTCTTCTGGATTATCTTTTGCAGGTATGGTTGGTCTGTCTGAAATTAAACTAGAAATTTGATTAGAGAGTTTACTTAACTCATCATCTCCTCCATTTTCTGATACTTTAATTTTATTGTAAGTATCTACAGCTTCATCATCATTTTTAATGTTTGTATCTTTTGTTATTTCATTTATGCTATTAAGAGCATCTTCCAACTTTTTATCTTCATCATTTACAGAATCTGTATCTATATCTGATAATTCTGATATTAGTTTGGTGTCTATTGTAGATACAGAGTTGTTATTCTCTTTTTTTTCTCTATCTTTTTTACTGTTTATTTGAGACATAACCATTTGAACAACTTTAGCAATCTCTTCAGTAGACATTTTCTGTTCATCTCCTATCTCTTTTTCTATTTTCTGTGTAACTTTTTCTACTTCATCATTTTTAGATTTAGGTTTCTCCTCTTCTTTTACATTTGGGATATACTCTTTTATATCTTCAACAACTACTTTAGCTTCATCAGGTTGAATAGCTTTATCTATTTTAGTAGGTTTTT
>CAMZNQ010000286.1 GCA_947313765.1 uncultured Sulfurovum sp. | reverse complement strand
GTAGTTGGTATAGATGGTAGAATGCATTAGCAATCTTTTTACTATCTTGATCTTTAATACTAATACCGCATTGAGCCTCTTGAATTAAATCACCTGAACCATTAAAAAGATGAACAATTGGTTTTCCAGAGTACATGTAGTCAAATATTTTGTTAGCTGAAATACCATATTTATAAATTTCTAAATCTTCCCACCCAATATAACAGAGATTAAAATATTGCAAGAGACTCTGTACCTCTCTTTTAGGAATGGCATCTAATATAGAGATGTTTTTTAGGTTTAGTTTTTTTATTTTCTCTTTTAATCGTTCTTTTTCTGACCCTTTACCAATTAAAACAAAAGCAATTTCATTATGCTCTTTAAGTTGCTGGGCTACTTCAATGAGTAGATCTAATCCATCACCGATTCCCATTGCACCTGCATATCCTATAATAAATTTATTATCTGGAAGTTGTGATTTTGTATCTTTATTAAGAGGAATAGGATTTGATAACTCTTCTAAGAAAATACCATTTGGCAGATAGGTAAAGTTGCTCTTTTCTATACCTTGCTCTATAATATATTGCTTTGTATTTGGAAGAACCGATATTACATGGTCTGCTCTTTTAAATCCAAAATTAACAGATTTTTGCATAAGATAGATAAGTGGATTATGTAGTTTATAGTTTTTAAAATGTATTAGGGTTAATGGCCAAATATCACGAATTTCAAAAACAAGTTTTGCTCCATATTTTTTTGCTAAATAGTAAGAGGGGAAAATCATCATAGGTGCAGATGTAGAACAGACTATAGTATTAGGATTAGGTAACTCTTTTGGTAAATTAAGTAGTTTAAAACAGAATTGAAACCATTTTAGAACCCTTTTTTTGTCTCTTGAATCTTTATATTTTAATACTTTTAACCATAAATAGTCAATCATGTCAACTTTTTCAAAAAGGTAAGATTTTTTCTCTATGGGTGGATAGTTATTTAAAAAATGTGAATAGGAAGCTGTAATAACAATAGGTTTAATCCCTTTTCTTTTAAGCTCTTTTGCCATATAGTAGTGTCGGTAGGTCATACCATGAAAAGGACTCCCTGCATAGTCATTAATAAACCATATAACTTCTTGTTGTTTTTCTTTTTTCATTTTATTTCTCTTTTGGAATAAATAGTTGTTTTTTTAAATTATTAAGCCCAATATTAAAAATAGCATCAATAATGGAAGTACCTTCAATAAATTTATCTGTTTGATACTGTTTATGTTTGAATGTTGGTAATTTACTGTATAGTAATTTAATATTATGTTGGGCATATAGTTTTGTATCTTGATAGTTATCACCACCACTCCCTGAGAGGTAAGTAGTAGCATCTACATGATGGAGTAACTCAATGAGTCTTTGGGTTGATTCTGTTTCAATTTTAAAAGTTGAGCTTTTTATAAATTGGGTTTTAAATCTTAATAGTTCTGCAATGTGTTCAATAAAATTAATATTATAGGAAGCTAAATTGGTAGTATTAAAATTAATAAGTTCAAAAATCATCTCTTTATGCTCTTTGAAATAGGGTGTTTTTGCATAATTGGCTTGAAGGCTACCGAGTAGTTTTTTTTTCCATTTTTCATTGAGCATTTCTGTTTCATTGATATTTTGAACCCCACTTCCTCGTTTAATAGGAATGGTAATATGATTCTCCTCCCCTGATAGGACTAAGGAGATTCTATTGGTATAGTTAGAGCCTGTTTTTATGAATTGAACATCATCTAAAAATATAAATTTATCAGATTGGTATGCTTTATAAAAATATCCTAACCAAGGCATAAAATTGGGTTGATGAATACCTACACTTATTTGATGAGCCATCTTACTACCTCAAAACTCTCTGCATATTTTATGCCAATTTGCACCCCTCTAATTTTTGCCAAAGAGAAGATAAACTCTTCGCTCATATAGCTTCTTCCCTCTTGTGATTTATACTCTTTAAGTGCATCACATTTGGCTTGGATATGTTTTTTTTCTAACTCTACAAAAGAGGTTGTATTAAAAGTAAGGTTATTCCATATAAGCTCATAGCCTAAAATAGTACAGCTTTTAAAGGCTCTTAATCCCTCCTGTGCAATGGTACTATGGTCTTGATGAATATCGTTAAGAGAGGGCATTAAAATTAAGTCGGGTGAAAGTCTCTTTTTATATTGTACTAAATCTTCTAAAATCTCTTGTCTAGCATAATTAAGTTTCCGTACTTTGTAATGGTAGATAATAACATTCTCTTTTTTAATACCCAGTTTAGAAGTTGCTTGAACAACCTCTTTGCCTAAGATATCTTTTGGATGACCTTTAGGTACAGACTCTTCAGCTGTTGAAAAGGCAAAGTAGTAAACATCAGCTCCATTTTCAATAAGCTTAGCAATTGTTCCTCCTGCTCCTAGCTCTCCATCATCGGTATGTGGAGCAAGTATAAATACTCTTCTAAATCTGGTTAACATCTATTTCTCTCCTTCTAATGTTTGATATAGTTTTAATAATTTTTTCTCTTCATTTTCCCAATTATATATCTCTTGAACTCTTTTTATGGACTTCTTTTTATCTTTATACTCTTTGATAATTAAGGGGAAAAGCCTATCAAACTCCTCTTGGTTAAAAATATCTTCAATTACAAATCCTGTGCTATTATCAACTACAAATCGTTTAAGTTCTAAAAGACCTGAAACAAGAATAGGTAATCCTACCATATAGTATTCAAACATTTTATTAGGAAGTCCTAGGTTCCAACTTTTACAACGATTCTCTTCTATACATAAGCCTATATCAGCTGATGATGTGTATTCAAGTAGTACATTGGGTAAAACAGCATCATGAAAATAGATATTTTTCTCTATTTTAGTTAGCTCTATGATTCTGTCTTTAAGCTCTCCAAACCCCATAATTACATAACTTACACCCTTTTTACCTCGTATAAGGTCTATAAATTCCAATACTCCTCGTCGTTGCTGAAGTCCTCCTTGATAAAGAAAAATAATATGCTCTTTAGGAATATTAAATTTTTCACGAAATATATCTTTTTTATCTATATGAATTCTATTGGGCGTATTGTAGATAACAGTCGGTTTTTTGATATTATAGAGTTTAACATACTCTTGTGCAATAGGTTCACTAACGGTAATCATACTATCGACATATTTTAAGAGAAATCTTTCTACTTTTTTTGAGAGTTTTTTTATTAGTTTGCTCTGGTTATGTCTCTCTGTCTCATATTCATGTGCATCATAAACTACTTTTATATTTTTATTATAAATACTCTTTACCATAAATGCAATAGGGAGTGTATTTAAATCATTGCAGTGTAAAACATTAAAATCTTTACAATATTTCGCACTCATATAGATATATTTTAGATAAGCAATTATAGTATATAGAGTTGTATTCTTTTTATCTCTATTAAGATAACTAAATCTTCGTATCTTATAGTTGTTTTCTAACTCATTATCTTTTGTCTTATTATCAAGATGTCCAATAACTTCAACGCTATAACCATTTTTTGCTAAAGATGTCGATTCTTTAATTATGCGATTGTCATTTTGAAAACTATCAAATGTTAGATTTGCTACTCTCATTTTTCATCTCCTCAAATTGTTTTTTTAAATTTTTAAAACCAATATTAAAAATAGCATCAATAATTGAAAGCCCTTTAACAAAATTTTGAGTTCTGTATTGAGGATACTCAAAATCTATAAAATTACTATATATTAGTTTAATGTTGTTCTCTCTAAATAGTTTATGCTCTTGATAGTTATCTCCACCTCGACCAGATATATAACTTGTTGCATTAGCAAGTTTTGCCAATTGAATAATTCTTTCTGTTGGATTTGAGATATAGGTACTTTCCATTAGTGAAGATATCTCTATTTTGGTTGTTATATCTAATCTCTTTGTTATCTCTTTAATAAGGTGTATATTGTATTTAGATTGATTCTCTATTGGTGTAGATAATAGTTCAAATATAAAATCTTTCTCCTCTTTATAATATGGACATTTACAATAAGCAAGTTCAATTCTCTTTTTATATTTTCGTTTCCATTCATTATTAATGGGATATATCTCATTGATATTTTGTGTTACACCTTTTACTCTTTTAATAGGTATGGTTAATTTAATACTTTTTCCTCTCTCATTAATAGAAAAACTATTTGTATAAGAGGAGCCACTTTTGATAAATTGAATATCATCGACTAAAATAAAAACATCTGATTGGAAAATTTTATAAAAATATCCTATCCATGGTAATATATTTGGTTGGTGCATACCAACAATAGTTTCATTCATTAATAATCCTTGTTAATTTTTTTGTTTCTTACAATAGCAAATATTGCAAAAAATCCGAACATCATACGTGTATCAATAAGACTACTTGATTTTAATAGGTTAAGTAGGAAAAAGAAGTAAAGTGCTACTCCCCATGGATCATTCTTTTTATCTATCATCATAAATACTCTATAGAAAATTAATAGAAAAATAAGAAGAGGTATAAAACCTAACTCAAACCAAACCTCTAAAAATATATTATGAGGATAGTCCAGTTCATCAATATGATTCTTTTCATAACCATAACTACCTATTCCATAACCCCAAAATGGGTGTTTATTAATTTTAGTAATTGAAAACTTTGCATTGACAACTCTACTATGTGCCGATGCACCACCATCACTGGTATTAACCAGTTCCATTAAT
>CAMZNQ010000285.1 GCA_947313765.1 uncultured Sulfurovum sp. | reverse complement strand
ATTACTACTGAAAAGACTCCATCTTTAGATGGGAAATACACAATTTTTGGAACAGTCGTTGACGGAAAAGAGGTTGTAAGTAGCATTGAGAATGTTGCTGTAAATAGTGCTAACAGACCATACAGTGACCAAACCATTACCAAAGCATCTATCTATTTCCTGACTTACGCCCAAAAAGCACTACAAAGCCCTAAATATAGTAATTCCACAATTAATTTAGGCACTACAAATCATAATTTGGCAAGAATATAAGGAGTAAGTGAGTGTTTTACCTCCATAAGATTGTAGATTTTCTTAGTATCAGGCTTAATCTTTGAAGGGATAATATACTTAATCTTTTTGCTCTTGTCATAGACAATTGATTTTTGAACATTAAGAAGTAAATTCCTAATAATTTTAGGAGAGAGTTTTTTATATTGAAGTCGTACTCTATATTCTAAATATCTAGTTAACATATAAGCGGCAAAGCTTATGGCAAGATGTGCTTTTACTCTTTTAGGTGTCCAGTGATAGATAGGTCGAATCTTTAAATCATGTTTAGTAATCCTAAAAGACTCCTCTACTTGCCATAGGTTGTTGTATTGAGTGAGTATTTCATCATTGGAAAGGGTAGAGTTTTCATTAACCACCAAACCTTTTAATCCATCCCACTTTTCATCCTCTTTGATTTTCTCTTCATTTAATACAATGGTTAAATCACAAGAGTTTTTACTTTTGGTTTTATTATCTTTAATAGGAGTTTTACTTGTTGACTCTTCTAACTTTAAATATTTTTTATACCCATGATTAGAGAGATGAGATTTAACAGATTTCTCTTTTTCAAGTTTGGCTTGAAGTTTTTTAATCCCTTTTTCTCTATCTGCTCTATCTTTTTTAGCTCTTTTTTGGGAATAGGTAACAATAAGCTTCCTACCATTATCCAATCTAAATCTAGCAATGCTTTTATCACTATTAAGCTCTTTATAGTTATCTTTGTTTACAATTTTTTCTTTAATTGATTTGGAGAGGTTTTTTATTCTAGCCCCTACAATATAATTAAATTGATGCTCTTCTAATTCATCTAACTCTTTTAGATTATCTTGATTGAACATACCACTATCAGCCACATAAACCACTTTATCAATATTGTATTTCTCTTTCAATACTTTTAAACTTGGAATAAGAGTATGTCCATCAAAGGTATCTCCACTAAATGCTTCATAACCTATAGGTAACCCCTCTTTGGTTACCATAAGAGCTAAGACCACTTGTGGTTGATTAAACTTTCTATCTTTAGAATAACCATTCTTTTTAAATTCATCTTCTGTAAAACTTTCAAAGTACAAAGTTGTTGCATCAAAGTAGATAACATCTATTTTACCACTAAACAATGTTTTAGTTTTGTTATATGCTAAACTATTTAACTTCTCAATAGATTTATCATTAAGCTTATCCATCATCTTATAAACAGAATCAAGGTTCAAACTAATTCCAAAGTTCTCTTCTAGCATATTTACTGATGCTCTTTTACTATCAGGTTTAGCTATTCTTGCCATTACTATATTTTTAAAGTGTTCTATTGAGCTTTTATTTCGTGCAGGGTAAGCAAATATAGAGCCAAGATTCAGTTCATCAAAGAGTTTTCCATAGATATCATGTATTCCTGTTATGACTCTATCCTCTTCTATAAGGTTTTTAATATTAACTATATAGTCCTCTTCACTATATCTCCCTTCAGCTATTCTCTTTTTGGCTCTATCTATCTCTTTATCTAGCTTCTCTGGTGAAAATAGTGGCAAACAGTTCTCCATCTCCAATCGCTCTTTTATTGATTTTGCTAATATTTTTAACTCTTCTAACTCTCTTTCATCTTGTGCAACCCCAACATGTTTGACAATTGTCTGTTTTACTTTTCCCATTACTCTTGAACTCTCTACTATTTGCACAGAACTTCTTGGGCTATTTGGTGTCTTTTTTACTCTTACAAACATTATAATCTCTTTTAATATTTTTTTGATACTACAGCTACTATTTTTCTATTCATACTATAGCTGATTTTAACTTAAATATTAATAAGTTTAATATTTGCTAGGCACTACAACTCTTGGGAACTCTCTTTTTACCTATTTTATGGGATTTGTTTTTGGATTAAGCTCTTTTTGGGCGTAAGTCGGGAAAAAGGGAGTTGAAACTTTTTGAACTTTTAGTAAGTAAAGGAGGAGTTCCTTGTAGTGAGGATGAGATTTTCTTTTATGTTT
>CAMZNQ010000284.1 GCA_947313765.1 uncultured Sulfurovum sp. | reverse complement strand
CATCTATACCAACTACCAAAAGAAAAATTAGATAAAATGGGAGAAAGAGGCAAAAGTTTTGTACTTAAATATCACACTTATGAGACCATTACCAATAAATTTCTTAAACTTATTCAGATAAAAAAGAAGAGAACACTCTCTTTAAAACTACAAAAAATATAATAACCTAAATTCGATAAAAAAATAAGTCTAAAGACTATAAAATTAATAAAACATATGATATTTTTACGAAAAATGATAGATATCATATTTATAATTTTTTTACTTTTTTAACAAATCCCTAAATATAGGGATTTGTAATATTATTTAAAATAAATTTATGGGTGGTAAATGACAGATATACTCTGAATATCCTTTTTATATTGCTCCTAGTATCTGTCTATTTCTCTCTTTTATCTCATTGTTTTTTATAGTTATGAAACTCCAATGGGAGCTAAAAAATATAATAATATAGTATAATTCTCTAATTTCATAAAAAGGAAGTCCATGTGTGACTTTAACAATTTAACAGATGAAGAGAAACTTCATTATCATACTATTTTAACAACAGCTGTAAATAACTATGGAGGTATAAACTTTTTTCTTCAACTACTTGAAGCCATTAGAGAAGCATCTCCACATCCACTTACTAGCAGACATCAAGATTTTCTATTTGACCTAGGTAACATACGATGGGGAAAAACTATTTTTAATGATAAAATCTTACTTAAACAAAAATTGAGAAAAGAGAAATATGATAAATTATTGAAAAATAAAGAGGGTAAAGAGTATAAAAAAACTATAAACTTAATAAAAACACTAAGCCCAATAACTTTTTCTGTACGACCAGCACGAAGAGATGATGGAGAGGGATTTGATTTTAAAGCATTTGATAAGATAGATGATGAGACAATAAAGTTAAATCCAATTTTTGAAGCACTCTTTTTCTGCCCCATTAATATAGTTAAAAAAATATTAAATTACAAATAGTTTTCTCTAGAAGGGAATTCTATATCTCAAAAAACTCAACTCCACTCTCTAAAAGATAGATAATAATTCCTCTTGTCTCTTTTCCTGTAATAGATTTGATTGCTCTTTTGTAGTATCCTACTTGTCTTACATGTTTATGATGATATTTTTTTGAACTTTTGTAGTCAATAACAACAGACTCTTTTGGGTAGGTAAGTAGTAAATCTATCTGTTTCAATTCATCATTAAATGCTAGTGATTGCTCTTTGTTGATAGTTGCATCTTCTAAAAGTTTAATAAATCGTTCATTCAAGATAAGTTCTAAAGTACGTTTTTTAATCTCTTCTGTTT
>CAMZNQ010000283.1 GCA_947313765.1 uncultured Sulfurovum sp. | reverse complement strand
TGTCACGCATGCGGCGGCCACCGCGATCCACGCCCACCGGCCCACTCGTTCCCTACGCGCCGCTCGTCCGATATCTCCCTTTTAAGGAGTGGGCCCATGGTTCGAATCCATGAAGGGTCACCATTTTTGTTGTTCGGTCTTCAGATGACCCTTTCATCTAGTGGCCAAGGATATTGCGTTTTCATCGCAAAAACAAAGGTTCAAATCCTTTAGGGGTCGCCAAAGTTTTATCCTAAAATCAAACAATAGATAAGGTCGCTTAGCTCAGTTGGTAGAGCGCTACCCTTACAAGGTAGATGTCACAAGTTCGAGTCTTGTAGCGACCACCATAACAATTATAATAGGTGCGGTGGTAGTTCAGTTGGTTAGAATACCTGCCTGTCACGCAGGGGGTCGCGAGTTCGAGTCTCGTCCACCGCGCCACACTCTCCTAAATTACTTTAAATTCATTAAATTTTAGCTACACTTCCATTATGATAAAAACAGAAGATTATTTCAACAGACAGATTCAACTTTGGGGTGAAGAGATACAAAATTCACTAAAAAATAAAAAAATAGCAATTATCGGTTCAGGTGGTCTTGGTTGTAGCCTTGCTATGGCTTTAGGAACATCAGGAATTGGTCAGATAGATATGGTCGATTTTGACACCGTAGGACTACACAATATTCATAGGCAGATATCCTTTAGCTTGAAAGATGAAAATCGTCTAAAAGCAGAAGTGGTTGTTGAACTCATGAAAGCTAAAAATCCGTTTATAAAAGTAACAGCTTACACAATGGACTTTGAAGAGTTTAAACAACTAGAAAATAGTTATGATTTAATCTTAGATGCTACCGATAACCTCCCTACTCGTGAATCTATAGATAGTTATGCAAAAGATAAAAACACCCCTTGGATTTATGGTTCTGTAGAGGAGTTTAATGGTCAAGTATGTTTTTTTGATAAATCATCTTTTCAAGTATTTAATGTGAGTGACCATAAACCAGGGGGAATTACAGCACCAATTGTAATGCACATTGCATCTCTCCAAGCAAATTTAGCACTTAGATATTTAGCAGGACTTGAAGTTGTTAAAGATAGACTCTATTATCTCTATTTTAATAGTGAGGGAGAGTTGATTACACAAAAATTTGGAATGCCTAAATCCTAAACATTATAATTGAAAAATATTGTGTTAAAATGGCATAAAAATTTTAAAAGGAGATATTTATGAAACTAAAATTTCTTTTATTAACTTCTCTTTTAGTAATCTTTTTAGGTTGTACTCAAGAGACACAAAATAAAATTAGTCGTTCAATTCACACTTGGACAGGAACAAATGGAACGTTAGAGGTATATGCTGGAGATAAACTAGTTAAAAAATTTATTGATATTGATAAACTATCAACTGCTACAGGAACAGATGATGGAGTTACAAGACCATACCGTTTTGGTTATGGAGTTTTAGATAAAAACTTTAACTCAAAAAAAGATGTAGGAGAGAAACGTGTCTATTTTGAATTTTCAGACTACTCAACAAGCTATATCTTCTATGAAGAGAAATAAACTTAAAGGAAAAAAACAATGAAATTTATCGCAACAAATGAAGCACCACCAGCAATAGGTCCATACTCACAAGCAGTAGTAGCAAATGGATTTATCTACACTTCAGGACAGATTCCAATGAATGAAAAAGGTGTTATTGAAGCAACTGATGTTGTAAATCAAGCTCATCAAGTTCTTAAAAATCTTTTTTATGTATTAGAGGCTGCAAATGCACACTTCAATGATGTTATTAAGACTACAATATTTTTAGCCGATATGGATGATTTTGCAAAAGTTAATGAGGTTTACTCTCACTATTTTGGTCACCATAAACCTGCGAGAAGCACAGTTGCAGTAAAAACATTACCAAAAAATGTTCTTATTGAGATTGAGTGTATTGCACTTGCAAATACAGACTACACCATCTAATGAACCAATCTAAGCTCCCTATTACACTCTCTAAGGTTGTTATTGGGGCTTTATTTCTCTACTTTATCTATGTTCTAACTCAAGCTGTATCAAATGTAAATAGACGATATATTGGTACAGAAGATGGAACATATATCAATAGCACCACAGACAATCCATTTATCCAAGAGTTAGCTAATACTTTAACAAAACATTGTACTACTCAACTATGTGAAGTTGAAAACATCTTAGATTATGTTACCAATATCCCATATAAAATCAATAACTTTCAAGCCCACTCCCCACAACAGACTATTCAAGAAAATTTTGGAGATTGTGATGATAAGAGTAACCTACTCATATCTCTACTTCATGAAAAGGGTATAGAAAGCTATTTTGTTTTAGTCCCTAATCACATCTTTGTTATCGCACATTTAGATATAAATCTAAATCGAAAAGCACTATATGTTAATGGTAA
>CAMZNQ010000282.1 GCA_947313765.1 uncultured Sulfurovum sp. | reverse complement strand
CCTCTAGCCCTCGTTGTAGGTAGTTAAGTGTTGCACAATCAGGACAGAGTTTATGATAAAAAGAGTGAATTTTAGTGTAAGTTATATCACAACAATAGCAACTCTTAGAGCTTTTTAACGGCGTAAAGAAAGTTTCTATTTTTCTATCATGCGAAAACAAAGTATGCTGAGACAAAGCATTATGAACAATCTGTGACTCTTTAACCAAACTCAAGTCAAACTCTTTATGTATCTGTCGTCTATTTTTTCGTTTTGCTATTTTATGATTATCTAAAGATACCCTATTTCTTTCAACCATAACACCCTTTAACTCTTTCTTCGCTCCTTTATGAATCTTCGTAACCAATGCTCCAAAAGTTTTGTTGTCAGGGTTATTTAAAGGCTTATCTTTTAGGCTATGTAAGACCTTTAAACAGCTTTCCCACTCTTTTTCTGTGAAGTTATATTGATTTTCAAATTTATTCATATTATTTTCCAAAACTCTTGTTCTTTCATTTTAAATACTTCTATATTCAACTGAGGCTCTAATATATTTTATATCACAGTTCCTTAATTTAAGTTTTTGATACTGAACCATAAAAATAATACCTTGTATCCCCCTTAACGGAGGTTTATGGAACTGGTGCTAAACTTTAGATATATGCCAACCACAATGGTATGGACATGGGTAGATTTTTAACTTTACTCTTTTGTATTGGTAACTATAATCTATCTGTTTTTCTGCCTCTTTTTTGGTTTTATATAGATATTTAAACTCTTTATATCTATCCATACAAAAACAGCTATCTACATCTTTTATCTCATCTTTACTTATTTCATCTTTAAGTAATATATTTTTTATCTTCTCTACATGTTTTTCAAGCTCTTTAGGAGAGTTTAGTCCATAATAATCTAAAATTTCATAATTTGTTAAACTATCCAAATGGTTGTAGATATGTTTTATGATTTTAAATATATTGTCATTATAGACAATAGTTTTACGAATAGATTTTAGGGATTTTTTCAGGATAGCTCCTCTTCCATCTCTAACACCTCCAAGTACCTTTCGCACATCTCCTCATACTCATGTTTAACTTTTTTAAGCTCGTCAGCTACATTAATTAAACCTTTTTTTTCATAACACTCTGGATTACATAGACAACTGTTAACCTCATCTATCTTATCCTCTAACTTTTCAATCAAGGTGGGTAGACGCTCTAAATCTCTTTGGTCTTTATAGCTTAACTTTGTTCTCTTTTTCTCCTCTTTTGACTCTTTTTTAGGTAACTTCGAGGCAGACTTTACTGTTTTCTCTATCTCATAAAGTTCATTAATATTTTTTTCAATAAGTAGATATTCACTATACTCTTGAAAAGACTCCTCTACTACCCCATTACCTTTAAAGATAAGTAGTTTAGTAGAAATTTTATCAATAAAATAACGGTCATGACTTACAAAAATTAATGCTCCAGTGAAATTCAAGAGCTTCTCTTCCAATATGTTTATTGTTTGAATATCAAGGTCATTTGTTGGTTCATCTAAGATTAGACAATCTACCTTTTGCGTAAAGAGTAGGGCAAGGGCAACACGATTTTTTTCTCCACCACTTAAAACCCCTAACTTCTTTGTCATATACTCTTCAGGAAATAGAAAAGATTTCATATAGGCAAAAACATGCATATTTTTACCCATAACATCAACAATATCTCCACCATCAGGACAGAATGTATCTAAAATAGTTTTATCTTCATCTAGCATCTCACGATGTTGGTCAAAATATCCTATTTTAAAATCTCCTTGTTCTATTTTTCCTCTATTTGGAGCTATTCGTCCTAAAAGAAGTTTTAGCATTGTAGATTTCCCTGAACCATTATGACCAACTATTGCTATCTTATCTCTTTGTAGTATTCTAGTTGTAAAACCCTCTATCAAATTTTTACCTGCAATAGAGTAGTGTAGATTTTCAATATCAAAGAGCATCTTCTTTTTAGACAACCCTTTATCATCCCCACGATTAAAACTTTTCTTCTCTCTCTCTAACTCAATTTGCATCTTTCGTATGAGGGTAGGGTCTTTTTTTGCCTCTTCTCTTCTCTAAGTTCAAATACTCTTGCTTTTCGTCCTTTGTTTCGTGTTAGTCGTGCTTTTACTCCACGACGTAACCACTCCTCTTCACGTTTCAAAAATTTAAGTAGCGTATTATGTGTTTTTGCCATACTCTTCATACGCTCCTCTTTTAAAATCAAATAGTTGTCATATCCACCCTCATAAGAGACAATATTCATATCCTCTACCTCTACAATACGAGTTACAATACTATTTATAAAGTGTCTATCATGAGAGATAATGAGTAGAGTAAACTTCTCTTTTAGTAGAATCTCTTCTAAAAACTCAACCATGTAGACATCTAAATGGTTGGTAGGCTCATCGAGAAGAAGAACATCAGGTTTTTTTAATATAAGAGAAGCTAAAGCTACACGCCGTTGCTCTCCTCCTGATAGACTATTTACATCTCTATACTCATACTCTTTTAGTTTAAACTCTTGAAGAACACGTTCTATTTTATCATCTAAGTTCCATGCATTGTGGTGGTCTAGGTATGTAGTTATCTTTGCATGTTCATTTAGAAGTTTTTGGTTTTCAAAATCTTCAGCAATAAGAGTAGAGAGTTCTTCATAACGATTTTTAGCACTTTTTAGCTCATTTAGTTCATTCTCTATAGCATCACGAACATTTAAATTATCTTCAAAGTGTGGATTTTGGTCAAGAGAGTCAATAATAATACTTCTATCTAAAATTCGTCTACCATCATCGGGAGTAACTTCTCCTGAGATAATTTTTAGTAGTGTAGATTTACCACAACCGTTCTGCCCCACAATAGCTACACGCTCCCCCTCATTTAATTGAAAGTCAACCCCTTTAAGTAGTTGTTTTACATCATAGTTTTTAGAGATATTAAATAGACCAACAAGTGCCATTATAAGTCCTTGGAATAAAGTTTAGTATTCTAGCGTAAATCAATAAAATTAAGAAATAAAATTGTTATTCAAAAACTTATTATTTTAACAACAATTTATAATTTATATATATTAAAAATGTTATACTATATAAGAAATAAATTTAAAAGGATATTGAGATGAAAATTATTTATAAAAACAGCAATTCTATTCAAAGAGGTGGAAAGATAAGTAAAAAAATTATTACAGCTAGTTTAGTTTTTTCTATATCAGCCTTTAATACATTAAAACCAATTTCTAAAAAGTCGGTTATCTCTTCTGATATAAGTCAAAATCAAGAGAATGAGTTAAAAATAGAGAGTTATGCGTATGACTTAATACGCAATAATCTTTAATAACACTTCGTCTATCTATAAAAAGATAGATGAGGTAGTTATGCTATAATTCCTTTTTATATTAATCAACGAAAGCTATATTTAATGAATCTACTATATCCCCTAAAAGTAAAAAACAGTTTTCTGTTTAACCCAACCTCTCGAGACTTTATTGTTGATGAGATTCCTCTCTATGATTTTACAGGTGAGGGCGAACACCTCATCATACATATACGAAAAAAAGATATGACTACATGGGAGATGATTTCTGCCATTGCTAAGTATTGTAAGATAAAACAACGTGATATAGGTTATGCAGGATTAAAAGATAAACATGCAATGACTATGCAGTATATCTCTCTATTGGCTAAAGATAATGAAGAGAAGCTAAAAACCTTTAATCATGATAAGATAAAGATACTCTCTACTACTAGACATAACAATAAGATACGAACAGGACATCTAAAAGGAAATCATTTTAAGGTTAGATTAAAAAAAGTTTTGGGTGTCCAAAAAGATAAACTAGACTCTGTTTTAAAATGGGTTAAAAAGCAGGGTGTTCCAAACTACTTTGGAAATCAACGTTTTGGAAACTCTGGAGATAATTGGAGAGAGGGAAAAGAGATTTTAGAAGGAAAATTAAAGATACGAGATAGAAAAACAAGAACTTTTCTAATTAATGCCTATCAATCATATCTTTTTAACAACTGGCTCTCTAAGCGTATTGAGTTATCACTTTTATTGGAGTCATTTTCAGAGTCCCAAACAGAAGAGATACTTTCACTCCCAAAAGATTCACTAAAAGGTACAAAAAAACAGTTACACTTCTTTAAGCTACTAGAGGGGGATTTAATGATGCACTACCCTTATGGGAGAGTATTTGAACTAGAGTCAATAGAGGAGGAGTCAAAACGTTTTTTAGAGTTTGATATTGCTCCATCAGGACTATTGGCAGGTAAGCGTGTAAGCTCTTGCGAAAAAGTAGCAGGGGTTATTGAAAAAAAATACAATGAAGAGATAAATGAGAATGGTAGTAGACGTTACGCATGGATAAAAGTTACTGATATAAAAAAGAGATATGTAGAGGAGAAAGCTCATTATGAGTTAGAGTTTACTCTACCTAAAGGGTCGTATGCTACTAATGTGCTAGATGTTTTACGTGGAGAGAGTTTAAAATAGAATGAAGTTTTACCGTATATATATAGAGTTGACAAATATTTGTGGACTTCGTTGCTCTTTCTGTCCAACAAAAGAGTTACCTAATAAGAGTATGAGCTTAGAGTTTTTTGAATCTATTGTTAAACAAGCTAAAAACTTTACAAATGAGATTGCTTGTCATGTAGTTGGTGACCCTTTAACACTATCTAATTTAAACGAGTATCTCGATATTATATATAGACATAAGATGAGTGCCATATTGACAACTTCTGGTTACTTTATGAAAAAACACAGCTATGAGACACTTTTTCATCCTTGTGTAAAGCAGGTAAATATATCACTCAATGCTTTTAATAAAAATGATACCTCTATTACTTTTGAACAGTACATGAAGCCTATTTTAGATTTTTGTCATGAAAAGGTAAGACGCAAAGAGGAGAGTTTTATCAATCTTCGTATCTGGAACTTAGATGAGGTTATGAGTGAGAAGGCTTTTAATTTAAAGCTTTTTAGAAAACTAAACTCTTCATTTGATGTAAATTTGGAATTAAAAGAGTTAAACCCAAAAGAGAAAAAGAGTATACGTTTAGACCATAAGGTGTTACTACATTTTGATAACTATTTTGAATGGCCCTCTTTATCAAATAGAGTATATGGAGATGGAACATGCCAAGGTTTAAGTTCTCATATTGGAGTATTGGTAGATGGTAGAGTTATTCCTTGTTGTTTAGATAACAGTGCTATTATGGAGTTAGGAAATTTAAATAATAAATCGCTAGAGGATATTCTTTATGGAAAAAGAGCCATCTCTATGGTGGATGGCTTTAAAAAGGGTATATGTTCAGAAGAGTTATGTTTGAAATGCTCCTACAAGGAACGTTTTAATATTTAATTATCTTGTAATATATACTCTCTCTGTTTTTTTTTTTTTTTTTTTTTTTTTTTTTATTAATAGCATAATTTTTGTTGATTTTCTTTTTTTGAATTTCTTTAACTT
>CAMZNQ010000281.1 GCA_947313765.1 uncultured Sulfurovum sp. | reverse complement strand
ATTCAGATAGATTTAAACCCACATTAACCCTACAACCTGATTTTATTTTAGTAGATGGTTCAGAGTATGGTCACATGGACTATACATTAGCAATGCAAGCAGAACTTGCTATGCGTTTGGCTAAAGGTACATTTGTAAGTGCAAGGTATAATATGCCTCTCGCTATTACAGATAATTTTGAAGAGCATGAAATCTTTGATTATCGCAATAGAAATAAAATAAACAATAGTTTTGACCAAATTTTATTATCTCAATTTTTTCAGATAGATTTTCCCTATCGTTGGATGAATCTTATTCAAATTGGACAATTTGATAAAGACTTAATAGGCTACTCGTTGGAGAGTGCTATAGGTGATGTAAGTGGAAAACATTCTCTTTTACTTAAACTATCGTCTCTTGATGATAATATGGGAAATCAAATGGATTTATATATATCCGATAAGAGAGAAGAGAAACTTTTATCATATAGATACTATTTAGATGGATTAAATTCTAATATTAAGATAGCAGCTGGAGAGTTTTTATATGGAGACAGGGGAGTAAGCCTTAGCTTTAAGCGTTATTTTTCTGATATCTCTTTACGATTTGATATTGCTCAAACAGAGCATGATTTTAAAGGTTCTAATAAAGTTGGAAAATTTACTCTTTCAATTCCATTTGGAACAACTAAACGTTTTAAGAGCCGATATCTAGATGTTAAAGGTGACTATTTAACCTATAATAGACGAAAAACATTAGTGGTTGAAAGTGGTTCTAATATATCTCAACCACACCATTTAAAAGAGGTTAATAATAACTTTACTTTAGAAAAATATTATTTAAATAATGATAGATTCCATCCTGCCTATATTAAAGAAAATTATAGTAGATTAAGAGATGTGTTTTTGAAAGAAAATATATAAAAAGTAGATTTTTTCTACTTTTCTATATTTGTAATTCTATCAATTTTATTTATATAATTATGAAACTTTAAAGAGGTTACTGCTGTTCTTCCTAGTGCAAAATGTTTAGATGATGACCCCCAAACAGTATGAATGATAAATGGTTCTCCTTGATACTCTCCAATATAGAGTACAATATGACCCTTTAGATGAAATATTGTAACTCCTGCTTTTGCTAATTTTTCTATTTTGTGGATTCTATTTTTAGTAGATAATTTAAATAAATCTATTTTTGAATCTCCTACATTGCTTTGAGAGGCTGAATTTCTTGGTAATCTTAAACCTGTTGTAGAAAAAACTTCTTGAATAAATTTAGAGCAGTCTTGTTCTCCAAACATCCCACCCCAACCATAAGGTAGATGTAAAAATTTAAAGGCTTGTGTTAAGATATTCTCTTGTGTATACTTTAGATACCCAATATGGATATTGCTAGTTTTAACTGTAGCTTTAGATAATTTGAGTCTACCATTACCTCCATGAGTAGGTATTTTAACCATCATCATGTTATCTACACTCATTATGTATGGAAGTTTAACACCCATCCGAAGATAGTCATGATAGACTCCCTTGATAAGAATTGGAGTTTTGGTAGCAGTAGTAATAACAAACTTTTTATTATCTGTAACATACTCTAAAATCTCTTCTCTATCTCCAAAAGCAATATCTATATCTCGTACCCAGCCAGAGCTTGTGGGCCCTATGCCATAGTGCCAATATCCATCTTTACTTGTGTGTAGTATGGCAATAGGTGTTCCAATATCTAATGCTGAATTTTGATTTCTATCAAAATAGATTTGATTTTTCTTTTTTATCAGAACCTCTTGTGTTGGAATTACTCTTTGATTTGTATAATTTACTGTTAGGGCATAACGAGTTTTTAACCTACTCTTTTTTAATTCACTTAAATTCAATTCATCTTTTAAATTTCTATAGAATTTAGAAGATATTTTTTTATTGTCATCAAAGTATTTAACTTTACTCTTTAGCTTATTAAAGTTTTTTAATATTCTATTTTTTATCTCTTTTGAGTTGTAGTGGCTCTTTATATCTTTAAAATAGTTAAGTAGACCATTTTTCGAGATATTATCATTAAACTTTTGAATCTCTTTTTGACTCATCATGACTCTGTCTGGCTCATTAAGTTTACTAATCCAAAACTCTGCAATATTTAAATGTCTATTTGGGTTGACTATAAATATTGGTTGTCTCTTTTTTGACTTTGTCATTAAAGGTCTATTATCTCCTGTATTTTGACAAGAGG
>CAMZNQ010000280.1 GCA_947313765.1 uncultured Sulfurovum sp. | reverse complement strand
TAAAAAAAAAAAAAAAAAAGATACTCACTAGCCCCGAACTAGGTCTTGATTTAGGGAAAAAAAACAACATTGATTTAAGTGGATTAAAGAAAATGTATTTTGACCATAAACGTTACAGAATTGTTTATCAAGTATTAGAAGAGGAGATTGTTATTCATCTTATTGCAATTGGAAAACGAGATAAGATGGAAGTTTATGAGAAATCTAGAGAGAGGGTTGAGAGATACAAAAACATTACAATTTGAAATATTTTATAAGTTTTTAAATTGGATATAATATAATTAAAGTTATCAAATTTTGAATAATAAAAGAGAATTATGAATAAGAAAATATCTATGGAAAAGAATTTTCATAACAATAAAAATATTAGTATAGAACTAAATGGAGTATATCAAGAAGATTGTCTAATTGGTATGAAAAAAATCAAAGATAAATCTATTGATATGATTTTATGTGATTTACCTTATGGAACAACTCAAAATAAATGGGATAGTGTAATCCCTTTAGATAAACTTTGGAAAGAGTACCATCGAATCATTAAAGATAATGGAGCTATTGTATTAACATCACAAGGTATTTTTACTGCAAAATTAATTTTGAGTAATGAACAATATTTTAAATATAAAGTAGTTTGGGAAAAATCAAAAGCAACCAATTTTTTAAATGCAAAAAAGCAACCTCTTAGAAAACATGAAGATATTTGTATATTTTATAAAAAGCCACCTACCTATAACCCTCAAATGGGAAAAGGAGAAGCATATAATAAAGGTTTTAGAAAAAATCAATTAACAGGAAGTTATGGAGATTTTAAATCTACGGAAGTAAAAAGTAGTGGAGAGAGATACCCTACAGATATTGTCTATTTCAAAACAGCAGAAAGTGAAGGGAAAGTATATCATCCAACACAAAAACCTGTGGAGCTTGGCAGATATTTAATTAGAACTTTTACAAATGAGGGAGATGTAGTTTTAGATAACACTTGTGGAAGTGGTAGCTTTTTAGTCTCTGCTATTTTAGAAAAGAGAAATTTTATAGGTTTTGAAAAAAATGAAGGGGTACACCTTTTTAAAAATCAAAAAATTGATTATATTAAAGTATGTGAGCAGAGAATAGAAGAGGCATATAAAGAAGTTGCAAACTCTTTAAAATTTAAAAAGGCAAGTAGTGAATAGAGTAACTTATAATGAGAGAAGTTGGGCAATTGATATAATTTCTGAAATAACACTTTTTTCATCTAAGATAGATAAACCTATTAAACGAGCAGGTGGAGAGACTACCATCAATACAGGTAAGAAAAGATTTTTCCCTGATGTTCTTCTCTATGGTGAAAATAGTGATATATTGATGGGGTGGGAGTTGAAAATGCCTGATACCTCTATTTCAGATAATGACTTTATTGATAACGCTAAGATGAAAGCAGAGATATTAGGATTAAACGGATTTCTCCTGTGGAATGCCCAAGAGGCTATACTCTATCTCTTAAAAGATGATGTCTATATACCCTCTAAAAACTGGTACACATCAAAAGGAGTTATCAAGAGAAGAGAGAATGTTGAAAAATCAAGAGATATATGGATAGAGGCATTACATGGTATATTAAAAGATTTAAATAACCTATTT
>CAMZNQ010000279.1 GCA_947313765.1 uncultured Sulfurovum sp. | reverse complement strand
ACAAAAAGTTTTAAAAGATTCCAATCTATCTCTTTTAATGTAGGTTCTAATTTAGCTATCTTATCAGCTACAATATTTGCTTCTCTTGGAATCCAACTAATCCCAATGGAGTACTCTTTGGCTAAAAACTGAACCATTTTAGAATCCACAGCACTTCTATTATCACACAAAATATGACATCGACAATAGTTATGTTTTTTAACATAAAAGATAGCATTTAAAATAGCATACATTTCAGCTTCAGTATTATGTTCCATCTCCCCAAGTTGTAAAATAGAGGTAAGATTATTCTCTTTATCGTAAAGGCTTATTTTAAAAGAGCTATTATTTTGACTCCCTGATGTATCAACATATATTAATCTTCTAGGTTTTTTTGATTCTGGTAAATGATTCATTTTATTCCATATTATTAAACTTATTTTAAATAATTATACTAATTTTATTTATGATATGACTTACTCCATCCACTCCTCTAAAAATTCCAATATTCTCTCTTCATAAACCTTGCCCAAAACCTTAGAGAAATCGACATGCCCTTTTCCTTCAACTAGCCATAACTCTTTAGGTTCATGAGCCATATCAAACATTCTTTGTGTCTCTTTAGGGGGCGTGTGTTTGTCCTCCATCCCTGAGATAATAAGCACAGCTCCCCTAACCTCTTTTAGCTGTTCAATTGGTTTTAAAACTTCAAGACCAATCCCTAAACGAGGTTTTAACTACATGGTTAAAAGAGGTGATAAATGGCTACCCATTGAACCCAAACGTATAGATAGCCGATTATTAATTGCCTCTTCAATCGTGGGGTAAACACTCTCTAAAATCATCACTTTCGCTTTTGATGTTACCTCTCCAAGTAGAGCTGAAGCACCCCCTAAAGAGACCCCAATGACAGCAATGGTTGGATTGCAAAGTCTATCTTTTAAATACGCATACGCTGACTCTGCATCTTTAGACTCTAAGTAGCCAAAAGTTATCTTCTCTCCTCGGCTTTCTCCATGTGCTTGGAAATCAAAGAGTAGAACGTCATACCCAGCCTTTTGTAGGAATTTGGCTCGTTGCAACATCTGTAAACGGTTTGACCGAACACCATGAAGCAAAAGAACACCCCCTTTTCCTTGTTTGGCTTCAAAAAACCAACCAGAGAGTTGTGAGCCACTTCTACTAGGGAAAGAGACAGCTCTTGCATTTGGTACATCATGAGGTATTGCCCCTATATTTTTAGGGCTTGGTTGAATAAGTAGTGTTCCTACTAAATAGATAAGAAGCAGAGAGAAGAGGAGAAGTGAAACTATTATTTTAAGGATTTTTTTCATTGTAAAGTTCTCTCTTTTTTAGTTTACTTTAGAAAATAAAATGGCACCATCCCAAAAATTGTGTCTCTTGATTTAGACTACAATTCTTCTTGGTAAACATTGTATCATTTTTTAGTTTATAAACTGGATAAGAATATCTAGATTCATTCAAATTCATTGATATTTTAGCCATCAAGGTGAGAACATAATCTACGCTTGGTATACATCTCTTATCTTTATTGTTCGCTTAAAACTCTAAATTATCACTTTTTTTTATTCAATTAAAATAATAACTTTTCTATATCTTCCCCTAGCAGGGTTTTATATAAATATAGATTTCCCACAATATTTTATTTTTACCAATAAAATAAGTTTTCACATAAAACCCCCACAGTAAAAAATAACATCATGTAGTGCTAAATTTTATATGTGTTTGGTTTATGCAGAACAAAAAAGTAAGTGCTATAAAATGAGGCATTAGAAACTGCTATGAGAATTACTTCAGCAGTATATTTTAAAGTAGATTATGGCAAAATACGAGGTTATATAAACAATAAAAAAGTGGTTTACACCGTTTATTTTATGCTCCCACAGTTGTTTTATGCCATCTTTTTAATTATCCATTATTTTAGCTCCCCCAGATATCACCTACAATTTTATTATTAGCTGGATTATTTTGTTGGTATTTTAGATAAATAAAAAAAAAACCAAACTTCATACAAAGTTTGGCTTTTTACTAATTTAGAAAGCTTTTATTTGAATTTTAAATCAGATGCTCTGAATATAAGTTGCTCTGAACCAGTTCCCAAGTACAACTTATCATTGCTTTTTTTCCATTTCTTAGCTGTTGTAGCCCTCTTAATAAAAGCAGACTCTAACTTAGATAAGTCAGCAGGAACACCTTTTTTTGTACTCATTACACCTTTACCAAACTCAATTTTACCATTACTACTTATTTTAACTTGAGTTCCAAAGTTATTAATTGCTCTACCTGATATTCTATTTTCTTTAAAGGCAATGAAAAAGCGTTGGTATACTTCTTTTTTTGAGTCAAAACCATCTATATTTTCAAGCACCCAAACATTCCCTCCTAACCCTGATAATTTTGTTGCTGTGTTATTAGGTGTCGAACTAGAACAGGCTGATATTAACCCTGTTACAACTATTAG
>CAMZNQ010000278.1 GCA_947313765.1 uncultured Sulfurovum sp. | reverse complement strand
TATGCCTATTTAAGAAACATTGAGCAAGAAGAAGATTTTCCAAAACTATTACGAAAAAGAACATTAAGCTATAAAGTTAGCCTCCTTTTAGTCCTTTTGAGAAAACGTTTAACACAGTTCGATATGCAGAGTGATGAGAGTAGGGCAGTTATCACAAAAGAGGAGATTGTAGAGCTATTTGAACTCTTTTTAGATGATAGCTTCAATGAGGTTAAGCAGGTTAAAGAGATAGAGAGTTACATTAAAAAGGTAGTTGATTTAGGTTTCTTAAAGAGGCTTAAAAATAGCGATAGTTATGAGATTAAACGAGTTATTAAATCTTTTGTAGATGCTCAATGGTTGGAGAGTTTTAATGAGAGATTAGAGGAGTATAGAGGTGTCAAATAGTCAAGAGAAGAGAAAAGGGTTTAGATTAGAGAGAATTGAACTCTATAATTGGGGAACATTTAATAAAAAGATATATAGCTTAAACATAGAGGGAGAGAATGCTCTTTTGACAGGAGATATTGGTTCAGGGAAATCGACTTTAGTTGATGCCATTACAACACTCTTAGTTCCTAATCAAAAAATTACATACAATAAAGCTGCAGGTTCAACAGCCAAAGAGAGAACACTCTACTCATATATTGTTGGAGAGTATAAAAACACAGTAGATGAGGGGATGGGAAGCTCAAAGGCAATCTCTCTAAGAGATAGTAAAAACTACACTGTACTTTTGGCTAGATTTGTAAATAGCTACTCTAATGAGTTGGTAACTATTGCTCAATTTTTTTGGTTAACTCAAGGGACACGCCAACCAAATAAGATTTTTGTAGTCTCTTCTGAAATTCTAACCATAGAAGAGCATTTTCTTAAATTTAGTACTATTAAAAGTTTGAAAAAAGAGTTAAAGGGAATTAGAGGAACAGATGTTCTGAACTCCTTTAAAGAGTATAGTCAAAAATTTAGACGCAGAGTAAAGATAGATAGTGAACAGGCAATGAATCTATTTTACCAAACAGTCTCCATGAAATCGGTTGGAAACTTAACCTCTTTTGTACGAAGTCATATGTTAGAGAGTAGTGGAGTAGATGAGAAAATTGATGAGCTTTGTCACAATTTCAATGAACTAAACCATGCACACAATACAGTACTTAGAGCTAAAAGACAGATGGAGATGTTAAAGCCTATTGTAGCTGATGCCTCTAAATATAGAACAAATGTAAAAATTAAGAGAGCTAAAGAGAGATTGAGAGAGCTTCTCTCTAGCTATTTTGCAAAGAGTAGAGTTGAGCTTATTGAGGATAGGTTAACCTCTTTAGATATTGATAAACATAAATTAGAATCAAAGGTTAGAGAAAATAGCCATCTTTTAGATGAGTTAGAGGAGAGCCGTTTTGAGATAAAAGATGAGTTAAATAGAAGTGGTGGAGATAAGATTATTCTATTGACCAAAGATATTTCACGACTAAATAGAGTTAGAGATGCCAAAAAGAGAGTGCATGAAAACTATCATAGATTTGCTAAAGCTCTTAATCTTTCAACTGTATCTACAGAGCATACCTTTTTGACCAATCTTAACAGAGTTCAAGAGCAGATGAAGAGTATTGAGAAAGATAAGAGAACTATTGAGGTTGAGAAGTCATTGGAAGAGAGGGTTATATCTGATAGAGAGCAACAGATTAAGGGACTATCCATAGAGATTAATTTCTTACAGAGAAGAAAGAGTAATATCCCAAAACAGAACTCTGAAATTCGTGATAGAATTACTTCTGAACTCAACATAGAGTTACCGTTTGTAGGAGAGCTGTTGAGAGTCAACGATAAAGGTTGGGAGGGTGCAATAGAGAGAGTATTGCGTCCTTTTGCTCTATCTCTACTAGTGGATGAGGTAAATTATCTGAAAGTAAGTAGATATATAGATAAGACAAATCTAAAAGGTAGAGTTGTATATCTTAAAGTGATGCAACCAAAAAGTAGTTCTCTACCAGCACTTGTTGAAAACTCTTTAGTAGAGAAAGTAGACATTAAGCATAATAGCCCATTTTATGGTTGGCTAGAGGAGGAGTTACATAGACGATTTGACTATAGCTGTGTTGATACTCTAGCAGAATTTAGAAGATTTAAACGGGCATTAACTAAAAGTGGTCAGATAAAGTCTAGTCTTGTAAGACACGAGAAAGATGATAGATTTAGAGTAGATGATAAACGTAGATATGTTTTAGGTTGGGAGAATCAAGAGAAGTTAGTTGCCCTAAGAGCAGATATGTTAAAGATAG
>CAMZNQ010000277.1 GCA_947313765.1 uncultured Sulfurovum sp. | reverse complement strand
GGTATGTATCTAGTATATGCTTCATTAGGCTTAGTAGTGTTTAAACTACTATTTATGGCAATTGGAAAAACTTTTGGTAGAATTTTATTTATTCTTATCTTAGGTGGATTTATTGCTCTAACATTGTATCAAGGTAAAGAGGGTGGAGAGCTTGTTTACAAATATGGTGCAAATAATGAAGCTGTAGCTAATGTAAAAAGCGACCTAGAGGATGCTATCGAAGAGAGAGATGAACTTCAAGAGAAGCTTGCTGAGGCAAAAGAGGAGACTTCTAAAGCTACTGAAGAAGAGCCAAAAAAAGAAGAGACTCCTAAAGCTACAGAAGAAGAGCCAAAGGAAGAAGAGACTCCTAAGGCTACAGAAGAAGAGCGAAAGGAAGATACAACTCCTAAAGAAGATAATAACGCTAGTTAATATCTATTACGATAGGAGAGATTATTTATTCTCTCCTCTTTTTGCTCATTCCTAGAGTTTTCGTATAAGAAACTTTAAAACAGAATTCAAATTAGAGTGTGACATGGTCACACCTACTCCAACTTCTCCCACTCATACTTAACAATATTTCGACTCTTAGAGTCAAACTCAACTCCATCATAGAAGCCCTTTTCCTATCAAAATCAAAGCTCCCAAAGTAGCCATGCCTAAAACCATTGTTTTAGCATATTTAGGATTAATATATTGGGTAAATATGGGGGCAATAAAAAACCCAATAATAAATCCAGGCATTATATAAAAACTAGAAATCATCTGTTCTTTTGAAAATTCGCCAAATATATAAAATACTACTAGCATCACAATAGAAAACATCAAATATAAAAATGCTAAAGTAGCCTTAATCGACTCCAAAGGGTGATTCTGAAAAAGCAGTGCCAATATCTGCCCACCCACAGCTGCCATAGCACCCATAAGTCCTGCTAGAAATGCACCTGTATAATTGATGGAACTGCTTAATTTAAATGATTTTACCCTCATGCTAATGAATACAGAGAGTAAAATAAAGAGTCCAAACAAAATACCTAAGTAATCAAAATGAATGTTTTTCAAAAGATAAACAGCCACAAAGACACCTAAAATCATACCTATATTTATTTGAAACATATTTTGCGTATCTATATGTTTTCTACCTTTATATACCATCATAATCAAAAAAGGCAATGAGGCAAAAATGATAGGTACAGGTACGAGAGTATACGATATCATCGCTAAAAAAGGAACAACTATCATCCCCATACTTACCCCCGTTGCCATCTGTAAAATTGAGCCTAAAATTAAAATTAAATTTGCTAAAAAAAAAGTTGCTAGTGTCCATTCCATGGTTCTATCCTAAAAAATTGTATAAATATCCTTAGGTTCGATTTTATCGAACAAAATAGAGTGCTAAAAAAATGATAAAGTTATCAGTGAAGAAAAAGTAGTAGGCTAGAGCCAAAGTTTAAGAAGCATTGTGGTGAAGTAGAAATTAATAATGTTTTTCATGGGTTGCTCCTTAATTTTTTTGTTATTGAAAGTGTAGAGATATTATTGTTAAGCTTGGCTTATTTAAAAAAATAAAAAAAACTAATTTTTCCTCTTTCTCTATTTTTGATATATATTTTTAACTTTTATACTAACATTTTTTCTTAAAAGTTACATTCTCATATAGGAGAATAGTATCTATAAGAACTTTTTTTGACAAGCATAAAAAAGTGCTGTATTGTAAGACTCTTCAAATTCAAGTTGAGCCTCTTTGATTTTGTCTATATAGATGTAGTTCTCTTTTGGCTCTCTAATATCTTGAAATGTCTGTATGCCTATTGGTAATTTTTTTAGCTTTTTCATCTGATTATTATACTCTAAATTTATCTAATTTAAACCCCTCTCTCTATTGCATCTCTACATCCTCTCTCTATCATCGTTTCACACGCATCTATGTTCATAAATGGGTCGGTTGTATTACATACTTTTCCATCTTTATCGGTCAATATCAGATAATAGCCATCATCTTTTTCCAAAATAAATTTTAGAGTAAATGGATTATCATCTCCAAGTAGTATGGTTTTATCTCTGTACCTCTTATTTAAAATTTTTATCTTCTCTTTAGGGTTGGAGAGGTCAACTACTTTGCCGATTTTGTCTCTATGTTTGTCTAAATAGCTCCAAAACTTATTAATCTGTTGTGGATTTTGTATCTGTATGTAGTCTTGGTTGCCAGTGATTAGTGAGAGTTTATTGTAGCTGTTTATGTGAAATACCACTTCATCAAACCAACCATCAACGCAGTTACATATTGGTTCTCCAGTCTCTCCAAACTCCCTTTTAACC
>CAMZNQ010000276.1 GCA_947313765.1 uncultured Sulfurovum sp. | reverse complement strand
CTCTTTGCCCCTGTAATAGTGGAAAAAAATATAAAAAATGTTGTGGAAAAAATAAATGATGAACGCTCATACGCATTCCCAAGTTGGAACTTGGGAACGAGGGCAGGTCGTTTTTGTGCCGATATGAAATAAGAAATATATCTTTTTTGTCTGGACTAAAATTACCTATTTCTAGGTAATATTTGCTCCATTTCGAAATCAGTGGCTTTAGCCCCTTTAAGTTTACACCAAAAACATGAAACTAAACAGATATATTAACAATCCTTAGTTAACCTATCATACTTATCATGATTCATAATATCTTGAAAATAGACAATATCATCTTTATGTGTGAGTAAAATTCTATATCCGTCATTTCCAAGAACTCGAACAGACTGCTTCTGTTTATCTCGTTTACAGACAATATTTTTTAGATTTAATTTTAGATGAGAGGGGTCAATTTTATAGAGTTTTTCTGTCTCTTCAATAAGAGTTAAAGAGATTTTTTTAGCGATTTTCTTTTTACTTCGTTCATATTTAACATCGAACTTAAGAGGCATGGCGATGTTCCAAAATCAAATCTCCAATCTCCATTTCTAACTTTGACATTTGTGTTAAAAGCTCATCAAGAATCTTTTTTGTTTTCGCATCTTCACTATTTTTAAAAATCTCTTCTACTACTTCATAGTTATCATCAAGATTAAATTGTAAGGTACGAAGTTTCTCCTCATCAAAATTAAGTTCATCAAGAATTTCACGAAATCCTGTGACCATCATTAGTGAAATTTTAATCGCATTCTCTATTTCAAGATTTGCTAAACTATTTAACGACTTAAAATACTTAGCATTAAGAAGAGGCATATAGTGTAATTCACTCATTAATATCCTTTTTGATAGTTTATTTATGATTATATCAAAAAAATCAAAATTATCAAATCGTTGGGATGGAGTATCAATAAAAGCTACTCTTTCTAATAGTGAGATTAAGAAATAGAATTTTGTGGGGAAATCCCACAAAAATTTTTAACCTATATGTAACATATTAAACTGAACAAACCAAATAGCCACAGAGACAATATAGCCTACTAATACAGTCCATGCTAACTTCATGTGTGAAGCAAATGTATATATTCCGTGCATTTTACCCATAACTCCAACACCTGCTGCTGAACCAAATGAGATTAAACTTCCACCCACACCTGCTGTCATTGTTACAAGCATCCACTGCTCTTGAATAACCATTGCACTCTCTCCCATATTTGGACTTGCTTTTAAAACTGCTGACATAACAGGAACATTATCAACAATTGCCGATAGGAAACCAACTCCAATATTTACAGCTGTTGCTCCAAAAGTGTCATATAGAGCTGTAAAATACTCTAGGAATCCAAGGAAATGAAGACCACCAACAGCAGCTAAAATACCAAAGAAGAAGAGAAGAGTATCATTTTCAACTTTTGCAATCCAAGTAAATACATTCACTCTTGTCTTTGTGTCACTCTGATTTAGTTGATATACATATAGTTTTAAAATTGCTAAACCAAATAACATTCCCCACATTGCTGGTAGGTGTAGTGCTTGATGAGAAATAATTGCAAAAAATATGGTTACACCAAAAAGAGCCATAATGACCTTTCCACCTTCCAATATTTTTGCTGGTTCTTCATCTAAGCTAAATGGTGGTGTCCCTTTTGGTACAAAACGACTTAATAAGAATGCTGTTACTAACCAACCTAAAAAGGATGCTGGAAATAGAAATAGAAACTCTGTAAACTCTGCTTTTCCATCTACCCATACCATTAGAGTAGTAATATCTCCAAATGGTGACCAAGCTCCACCTGCATTTGCAGCTACAACAATATTTATGGCACTTGGAACTAAGAACTCTTTGTTCTCTTTATCAATTGTTAAAAGTACAGTAGATAAGATGAGTGCAGTAGTTAAGTTATCTGCAATTGGAGAGATGAAAAATGCCAATATACCTGTTATCCAAAAGAGTTTACTGTAACTATAACCTCTTGAAACAAGTCTATATCTAAGTGCATCAAAAACTCCTCTATCTATCATAGCTTCAATATATGTCATTGCTACAAATAGGAAGAAGAAAATTCCTGAAATTTCAACAATAAGATGATTCACTTCATGTTCAAGAATCTTTCCATCTAAACCATTTATAGAAAAATAAAAACCAATTAACATAAAGATACCAGTACCTGCAAGAAGTGCTGGTTTTGCTTTATTTATTCTATATTTATCCTCTGTAGCGATAAAATAGTATCCTACAAGAAAAATGAATAAAGATACCCATCCTACCCAAGTAGTAGCCAAGTGTAAATCGTGCATAATTAACTCCATTATTTTAGACTATTTAAGCCTAATCTTTTTTATTTGTTGTCATTATAGTATAACTCCAATGTTATTTAAACAACAGTAAAATAGCTTTTTAAAAATATCACTAAATTAGCTCTTTGGTAACATAACTTTTTACTATAATTAATAAAAATATTAATTTTCAATATAATGTGTTCCTAAACTATCTTTTCTCTTTAATGCAGACTCTACAATGGCTGAAGCTGTGTTTAATCGTAGCTCTAAAAGTCTCCCTATATCTCTATTTTTCATATCATATATTGCATTTTTAGCATTTAAAAGCCCCTCTTTAGTTCGTATCACTCCCATCTCTTCCCACATTATTTTTCTTAAACGTTTTTTGTATATGATGTCATTGCCATGATGAACAATATTTCTATACTCTTTATCAAAATTTGGAATCTTTATCTCTACTTTCTCTTTTGCTAAGATATGCTCAACAGCTCTTTTACCAAATACAACCCCTTCAAGAAGAGAGTTTGATGCTAAACGATTAGCTCCATGAACTCCTGTACTTGATGCCTCTCCAATAACATAAAGACCATCTATCCCCTCGACACAACCATGAGTATCACACTTTATTCCACCAACAGCATAGTGAAAAGCAGGAGATATGGGAACTCTATCTTTTGGAAAACTATATCCAATAGCATCAAATGTTCTAGTTATGTTTGGGAAACGCTCATGAAACCACTTCTCCTCAAACATAGAAAAATCTAAATAGACCTCTTTACCTGTATCTCGATTATGTTTAAAGATAGCTCTACTTACAATATCTCTACTTGCTAACTCTCCTCTCTCATCATAATCAAATAGAAATCGTTTTCCATCTTCGTCTACAACCCATGCTCCCTCTCCACGAAGTGCTTCTGTAAGAAGTAGTTTTCGAGCAAATGGAGTCTTTACAAATACAGTAGGATGAAACTGCATCATCTCCATATCTGCTAACTCTATCCCCTTTTCAACACAAATTCCATGAATATCTGCAGATACTGTTCGAGAGTTTGTATTGTACTCATATAGTGACCCTACCCCACCAGAGGCGATTATTACATCATCTGCATAGATAGTTTGATGTTTGTAGTTAACTAATGCTTTTACACCAAAACATCTACCATCTTCAATTAATAAATCATATACTAAAGTATTTCTTTGAAGTTTATGGCTATTTTCTAACATCATGAAGTAGTGCATATATCTACCTGTTGCATCTCCTCCTGCATGAACTATTCTCTTTGTTGAGTGAGCAGCCTCTTTTGTATATAGAATCTCTCCATCTTCATCAACATCAAATTTCATACCCCTCTCAATAATATCTTTTGTTGTCTCTAGTGAAGTTCGACTTAAAATCTCTACAGAATCTCTATTATTATGATATGCCCCTGCCTCCATTGTATCTTTTACATGTAAATCAATATCATTCTCATCTAAAGCTGTAACCATTCCACCTTGTGCATAAAAGGTATTACACTCCCAAGGTATATCTTTACATACAACTAAAACGCTCTTCTCTTTAGGAATATTCATTGCTGAATATAACCCTGCTATTCCTGCTCCAATAATTAATACATCATATTTCATAATTTCCTCTTCTTTTCTCTAAAATGAAAGATTATAATCAAGCTTTATTTAGATTTATATTATTTGGCACACAATTAAACATATTTCTTTATATAGAAAGCAAAAGAGAGTAAAATCAAATATTTAAATTCTATATTTACTAAATAGTTAAGCTTCATTTAGTTACTATATAAAACATTAGAAATCAAATTTATGGAGAGTATCATGGCATTTTTTTCAAAAGAAAAAGAGATAAAAAAAGAGATAAAAAAAGATATACCACAACAACCATCACAGAAGGAGAAACCAAAACCTAAAAAGGTAACAACAGAGACAACTATCTCTAAAAATATTAAAATAGAAGGTAATATTACAGGAACAGATGCAATTACGGTAGAAGGAATTCTATTTGGAGATATTACTGTAAATAATGTTGTAATTGGTAGAAATGGTTCAGTAAAAGGTTCTATTACAGCCCAAAAGGTAATTATTAGTGGAAAAGTAGATGGACAAATAACATGTAATGATTTAGATATTATGCATAATGGTTATGTAACTAACAGAATCCATGCAAATAAAATAATGGTAAGTGGAGAGATATTTGGAGATGTTTTAGGAGAAAGCTCTATTAATGTTACACCTACTGGAAAGATAAAAACAGACTCCTTAAACTCCAAACATGTGACTGTAAATGGTACTATTGAAGGTAAAGTAAGTGCATCTGAACTCCTTTCTGTTGGTTCAAATGGATTTGTAAATGGAGAGATTTCTGTTAAAAACATTAAAACAGATGAGGGTGGACGAGTAATTGGAAGTATGGCTATGTATGTAGAACCAGAAGCAACACCAGCTCCAAAGCCAATAGAGAAGACAGAGACTCAAATGCTTGATGCTATCATAGAAGAAGATAAATAGTATATTTACTCTTGTTGGGAAGAGTTATTTTCCCAATAAGGGTCTGCTTTATAACCACATCCCAATAACAATAGACAGCAAATAGATGCTATAATTATTTTATGAAAAATAGTAATACGATAATATCTCATATTAAATCCCTACCTCAATTTAGATTACTTAAGAAACAGTACTGTTATCAAAAGTTTATCTCCTCTCTAGCTCCTAAGTTTCAAAAAGCGATTGCTTTTATCTATATTCGTGAAAATACTCTATTTATAGCACTATCACACCCTGGATATAAAATGGAGATAAATTATAATAGAGATTCATTTAAAAATGTATTAAATATGTTAAGTAGCATAGACATAAAGTGTAAAACTTTAAAAGCCTCTAAAGTAGTAGTTTTTAACTCAAAATATATATCTATTATTAAAAATAATAAAATAGAGAAAACAGTCCCCTATTATAGAGAACAATCTCTAGGTACATTTAATATTGAGAGTGAAGATAGAGAGTTAATTGAGGCTTTTAGGAACATAAAAGAGTTAATAACAAGATAGTTTTAATGCATAAAAAGATACTAAAAATTATAGAGACTCTACCAGAAAAGTCTGGTATATACAAATACTTTGATGAAAACAGCAGGTTACTCTATGTTGGTAAAGCTAAAAATCTAAAAAAACGAATAAAGAGTTATTGGAGATTTACACCCAATATCCACCCTAATCCTAATCTAAATATGCGTACTATTAGTATGTTATCTCAATCAACTAATATTGAGTATATAGTGGTAGATAGTGAAGAGGATGCACTAATTTTAGAAAACTCTCTCATTAAACAACTCAATCCAAAATATAACATTTTACTAAGAGATGATAAGACCTACCCATATATCTATATTGATGAGAACCAAGAGTTTCCACGATTTGAGATTACAAGAAAAGTTATTAAGGGTAAAAATATTATATATTATGGACCATTTCCAAAGGGAGCAAAGGTTCTACTTGATACTCTTTATGAACTTTTTCCTTTAGTTCAAAAAAAATCCTGCTTAAAAGAGGGAAAAGCTTGTCTCTTTTATCAAATCAAAAAATGTCTTGCTCCATGTGAATCCAAAATATCTAAAGAGGAGTATGAACTAATAGTAAACAGAGCAAAGAGTGCCATTAGTAAACGAAAATTTTTAATAGAAGAGTTAAAGAGTAAAATGTTAAATCTTGCTATGGCTGAACGGTTTGAAGAGGCAGGAAAACTAAGAGATAATATCAATATGATTGACTCTTTAACTATTGGCTCTAACCTTGATTTACTCTCAAAAGAGGATATAGATATTTTTGCTATTGTAAATATTGGAAGAAAAGCTGTTATTGTTAAACTCTTTATGCGTTTAGGTAAAATAATCTCCTCCTCTTTTACTACCTTTCGTACATATGACTCTTTTGATATAAATGAAGCCTACAAACAAGCCATATTAGGATTCTATACAGAAGACTCTCCTCAAGTTGTAAAAACTATCTTAGTGGCAGAGGAGTTTGAAGATAGAGAGAGATTATCTAAACTTTTAAGTTTTAGATTTTCAAAAAAAATAACTATTGCAAATCCCAAAAAAGGCAAAAAATTAAAACTTATAGATGTTGCATTGAGTAATGCCCATGAAATATTAAGAAATAGTCCTAACTCAAAAGGGGAGATGGAGAGAGAGGTCGCTAAACTTTTTGAGTTAGATACCACTCCATATAGAGTAGAGAGTTTTGATAACTCCCACATGATGGGTTCTGCAACAGTAGGAGCAATGGTTGTATGGGAAGATGGAGAGTGGATAAAAAAAGATTATAGAAGATATGAGTTAAAAGCAAAAGATGAGTATGGACAGATGAGAGAGATGCTTACAAGAAGAGTTGAAAGTTTTTCAAAAAATCCAAAACCTGATTTATGGATTTTAGATGGAGGAGAGACATTAAGAAGATTAGCAGTAAAAATTTTAGCAGAATCACAAATTACTCTAAATGTCATTGCAATAGCAAAAGAGAAAATTGACTCTAAAGCCCATAGATCTAAAGGTTTTGCAAAAGATATTATATATACGAAAAGTTCTGTTTTTGAACTAAAACCTATAGATAAACGACTACAATGGATTCAAAGACAACGTGATGAATCCCACCGTTTTGCACTTAATTACCATAGAAATAAAAAACGTAAAGAGGATATAGAGAGTTATCTTTTGAAAAAAAAAGGTATTGGACCTGCCACCATAAAAAAGCTTATTAACTATTTTGGAACTTTTAAAGCTATAAAAAATGCAACTTTTGATGAAATTTCAGTAGTTAGTAGTAAAAAAATTGCTAAAATACTGAAAACATAAAATGTTAAATGATGTTCTTTAATATCTATAACAGAACACCATTTATTATTTAGTACATTTTAAAACTTGACTTTATATTTTAATAGTAATGAATAAGATTATATTAATATAATTTTTAGTCTTTTTATAATAAAGTTATCTATAAGGTTAAGAGTAAATAAAAAGGAGTAGTGTGCATCGTCCAATACCACTAGATGTAGAATACACATTTACAGAAAATTTAATATATGAAATTGATTTAAGAGGTATTATTACCTATGCTAACCAAGATTTTTGTGAAGTTACAGGATTTAGAAAATCAGAATTAATAGGAAAAAATCACTCTATTTTTAAACATCCTGATGTTCCTGATGTTATATATAATAACCTTTGGTCAACAAAAAAAAAGTTAAAGCAGTGGTTCTCTACCTTAAAAAATATGCGTCGTGATGGAATGTACTTTTGGTCCGATATTCACTGTACTTTAAAATATGATAATGATTCAAATATCAGTGGATTTATCATCGTACATAAGCCAACATCAAGACTAAATAGAGAAGAAGAGATTGAGCTATATACTCAATATAATAATAAATAAATAAATAATAATATATAAAAAAGTGAGGTAATTATGTATTACGGATATAATGATAATAAAGAACTAATTGTAGCTGACCAAGAGTTTATTAAACTCTTAGAGTACAGTAGTTTTGATGAACTCAATAGAGCTAATATACTCAAAGCAGTTACATTTGAAAAAAATAGAATATCTATTGCACTAGAAAATAGATATATAGATGCAGATTTTATAGATACAAAATTAGATAGTAGTATATTAGGTAGTTTTTATCTTGTTGAGTTAAAAAATGTATCTAAAGGAAAAAGCAATGAAGATAAAAGTAAATTTAAAACAGATTTACAACTTATATACTTAGATGTAAAAAAGATTTCTAAAGATATTGGATTATCTATTGAAGATTATAAACTATATATTGATAGCTTTATTGACCAATCTATTATTGATGAGAAACGTCTAATAGAAGGGAATGATAAAGTTATCAAAAATCTATCTAATCTTGCTGTAACACTAAAAATACCAGAGATAAATAGACTACTTTTAAAAATTCAAAAACTTTCACATCGTGAGCGTATGCCACTAATAGATGAATATTACTCTAAATTAGCACTCATTACTATGGAAAGACCTGATGATGAAGAGATTGATGAACTCTTTTTAGAAGATGATTTACAAGAGAATCCAGAAGAGGTTTTAAATACACGATTTACAGACCTACTAAACAAAGCAGAGACAAGTAACAAAAATAGAGAGGAAGATTTTGAAGATTTCATAACAGAGGTTCATACTCCAACAGTTATTAAACCACAAAATAGTATTAAAGAGATAAAGCTAGATAGTGTATCTCCATTACCAATCTCTTATGACCCTCAAGTAGCTGCTGATGAATTAAACTTACCTGTTGAACTCATAGAGGAGTTTGTTGAGGATTTCATTGAACAGGCACATCAAGATAAAGACCACCTGTTAACATCATATTATCAAAAAGATATGGATAATATCCATGAGTTAGGACATAAGTTAAAAGGTGCAGCAAGTAATTTAAGAATTAATGAGTTAGCCGATATTTTAGAAGAGATACAGTTCTGTACTGAACACTCAAAGCTAGAAGAGCTAATTATTAAATATTGGGGTCATTTCTTATCATTAGAAGATTATATGAAACAACTCAATAATAAATAGAAAGGTTTAATATGCAACTTTATAATAGAATAAAACTCATAAGTACCCTACCCCTTATATTACTTTTTGGTATAGCAAGTTATTATATATATCTATCATACAATAATATTGAAAAGAGTAATAGATTGGAAAATACTCTTAATCAAGTAAAAGAGTTAAATAGAGCTATATCGGGAATTAGAAAAGAGAGAGGCTTGTCAACAATTGCTATTGCATCAAATCAAAAAGATTCAAACTTATGGAAAAAAGAGATAAATAGTAATAATTTAATTATAAATAGAATAAAAAACTCTCTATCTACACAAGAGTTAATAAAGCTATCTAATGAGCTAAAATCTCTTAGAAGAGATATTAAAAAGAAGAAAATTAGCTTTAGAGAAGCTTTTCACGATGGCTATAATGATAAGATATTAGATAAATTAGAAAAAAAACTAACAAATTATAATCTTAATCTAAATATGGATATTGAAGCTCTACAAAATGCCTTACTTCAACTGCGTTTAGATATTAAAAGTAATAGCCTACATAGAGATTATTTAACCTATTTTATAGAATCTAAAAAACCTTTAAAAAGCATAGAGTTGTCTTTTTTAAATAGTATACAAAATCATTTAAATACTTTTCAAAAAGAGCAGATAAAAGACAACTTACTTAAAGAAGATTTGAATATATATCTTAATCAAACAAATGTTAAAAGTAGTTTTAAAATAGTTGATAATAGCTATATAGAACTTCAAAAAAGATTTCAAACAGGCTCTTTTAAAATATCTGCGAAAGAATGGTTTAACCAAAATAGTAACAAATTAAACTATCTTTATAAACTGCAAAATAGACTAGAATCAAGACTACAAGATAAGATTAAAGAGTATAAAGAGCAACAATACATTATTTTAGCAATTGCAGGATTTATAATACTGTTAACAGCTATTCTATCTATTATTGGGATAATAACAAGAAAAGAGCTTAGTAGTAATATGAAAGATTTAGAAGAGATTCTAAATAATGCAGTTAAAGAGGCAGACTCTACATTTGAAGGAACAGATATATCAGCTATAAAAGATATTGATTTACATACAAGTAAGGGTATGAAAGAGGCTTATAAATTTATTGAACTACTTATTGAAAATGCAAAGTCAGATAAGATGGAAGCACTTGAAGCAAATGAATCAAAATCACTCTTTTTAGCAAATATGTCTCATGAGATACGAACTCCTCTAAATGGAATTGTAGGATTTACTGAACTATTAAAGAGTACTCAACTAGATGATGAGCAGGTAGAGTTTACAAATATCATTGAAAAAAGTTCAGAAAATCTACTATCTATTATTAATAATATCTTAGACCTTTCAAAAATAGAGAGCAATAAAACAGAGCTTGATATGATTGTTTTTGACCCTATAGTTGAGTTTGAAAATGCTGTAGAGACATATGGTGTTCGTGCTTCTGAAAAGAATATTGAACTAAATTTCTTTTTAGACCCAAATATAGATGAAAAACTATTAGGAGATTCTGTAAAGATAAAAGAGGTTATTATTAATCTTATGAGCAATGCTATTAAATTCACAGACCTTGGTGGGAAAATATCTATAGATATAAAACAAGTATCCTCTGCAGATAATCAAACTGAAATTTCATTTTCCATTCAAGACAATGGTGTAGGAATGACAAAAGAGCAACAGCTCAATGTATTTAATGCATTTACACAAGCTGATGTCTCAATTACTAGAAAATATGGGGGAACAGGTTTAGGATTAACTATCTCTACAAAATTCTTAGAACTTATGGGTTCTAAATTGGAACTAGAGAGCCAAAAGGAGAAAGGTAGTCGCTTCTTCTTCAATATTATATTTGAAGAGGTTCTTGAGAGTACTAAACTAGGTAAAGTATCAAAGTTTAATGATATTACAATTTCCAAATTTAAATATGATTTACCAGTACAACAAGATATATATCTATCAAAATATTTAGACCATTTTAAAATAGATATTAAATCATTCTCTACACCTCATGATTTAAAAGAGTATAATGATAATAAAGATATTAAAAGTATTTGGATTGATTTAGATGATTGTAGTGATGAGATTATTAAAAGTATTCGTAAATTACAATCAAATAAACTAATTTTACTTTCAAGTTTTTCAAATAGAAAAAAACTTGAATCACTAGAGATGAGTGTTGCTAAAGTACTCTATAAACCACTTACTCCAACAAAAGTTATTCAGGGTTTAGAGGTAATATCTCAAAAAGATAAAAAAGAAAATATTGATGGTTTAAGTAAAGGACAGATATTTCCATTCCAAGATATTCAATTTGAAGGAAAAATATTAGTTGCAGAAGATAATTTTATTAACCAAAAACTTATTAAACAGATTCTTATTAGATATGGTGTCTCTGTTGAACTTGCAAATAATGGTCTTGAAGCTTTTGAAAAATATAAAGATGAAAAGTATAATTTAATTTTAATGGATATACAGATGCCTGTTATGGATGGGATTGAAGCAACTCATGAAATAATAAAATATGAAAATGAAGAGAATTTAACACATACTCCAATTGTTGCATTAACAGCAAATGCACTAAATGGAGACCGTGAACGTTTCATGTCTGATGGATTGGATGAGTATATTGCAAAACCTATAGAGACTAATGAATTACTATTTATTTTAAAGAAATTTTTAGAACCAAAGAGTAAAGAGGATATAAGTAACGATAAGATAGAAACAGATAAAGAGCAAAATAATTTTAGTAAAAAAGTCATAACTGCTGATATGTTAGAAAAGAAAGATAGTGATACAATAAAAAATATTATTATGGAAGAGAAGATAGAAGAGAGAGTAATTATTATTGCAAAAAAGAACCAAATTGAAGCACAAATTCTCTCTAAAGTTATAAGTAATATGGGTTACAAGATTCAAATATTAGATAATATTGATGAATTAGAATCTATTATTCAAAATTATAAATATGATATGCTCTTAATTGATAAAAAGTTAATTCAAGAGTTTAAAAGAAATATCTTACAAAAACAGCATCAAAGTATGAATGTTATTTTACTATCAAGTGATAGTAGTGAAGAACAACACTACAATAAAAAATTTATAAAAGAGATTCTTTCAGGAGTAATTACACGAAATAAAATTGAAAATCTCATTAAAAAATACAAAGGATAAAATATGATTTTTAAAGTTTTAATTGTTGATGATGACTATATAAATAGAAGGTTAATTATCTCTTTTTTAAAAAAAATACTTTACCAAATAGAGACTATTGAGTCTGTTGATGGAGAAGATGCTTTGATAAAATGTAGAGAGAATAGAGATATACAACTTATTTTACTAGATGTAGAGATGCCAAATATGGATGGTTCAGAATTTTTAATAAAATATATAAATGATAACTCTCTAACTGATATACAGATTATTGCTATCTCTTCTAATGATTTAAGAGTTAAAGAGATACTTGATTTGGGTGCAGATTATTTTATAGTTAAACCTGTAACCGAAGAGAAACTTCTCTCATCTATTATCAAAACTAAAGATAATAGATTTAATAAAAATTAAAATACTCTACTATTTACAACTATTAATATATTAAAATATTAATATATTAGTTTTTCAAAGGAGTTAGATATGGAGGAGTTTTTTATTATAAATATAAAAAAAATAGATAAGAGTTGGAATATAGAGGATTTATATATATCCTATAATGCATTGGATTATTGTGAAGAGATACTAGATATTCCACAAGAGTATATTCTTGATGTAATGATGACATCTGAAGGGCTAGAGATAACCCTAACAGATGCTTATGATGAAGATGAAGATTGGTACATGCAACTTAAACGAATAAGTTGATGAGATAACTAATTAGTTACAACCACATCCTCCACCAGCTTTTGTATGTGCTGGTGCTTGAGAAGCTGATGCACCACCTGTACTACAAGCAGATACACCAGGAGGTGTTGTTGGTTGAACTGCTGAATTATCTGCTCCACCCTCTTCATTAACCTTATCAATAAATGCTAAAAGATTTGATGCTGCTGTATGGTAACGTTTTGCTGTTTCACTATCTGGATTATGGAAAGTAATAGGTTGACCTGTATCTCCACCAATTCTTATTGCTGGTTCTATTGGAACTTGTGCAATAAGCTCTGCATTATATGATGAAGCAACCTCTTTACTTGTACCCATTCCAAAGATATCTGACTCTGTATCACAAGAAGGACAGATAAATCCAGACATATTTTCAACTACACCTGCAATTGGGATATGAAGTTTTTCAAACATATCTAAACTTCTTTTTGAATCATCTAAACTTACTTGTTGAGGAGTTGTTACAACAATACCTGCTGTTACTGGTACAGATTGAGCCAATGTAAGTTGAGCATCACCAGTTCCTGGAGGCATATCTATAACCAATACATCTAATTCTGACCATAAAATATCACGCAAGAACTGCTCAATAGCTTTCATAATCATAGAACCTCTCCAGATTAGAGATTGTCCATCTTCCATCAATGAACCCATTGACATCATCTCTACCCCATAAGCTTTTAATGGCTGTACTTTATTTCCTTGAATCTCTGGCTTAACACCATTTAAACCCATCATACGAGGGATATTTGGTCCATAAATATCAGCGTCTAAAAGCCCTACTTTCTTACCTTGCATAGCCATAGCAATTGCTAAGTTGACAGAAGTAGTAGACTTTC